>JACQAP010000025.1 GCA_016194905.1 Betaproteobacteria bacterium | reverse complement strand
CTGTGCGACCGCCTGCTGCTAATGGGCCGCCTGGACGAGAAACACGCGTTTACCGGCAAGGACGTGGCCGAAGTGATCAACGAGCTGCAGCAGGAATTCGCGCCCGCGGATCTGCGGATCAACCGGGGAGGGGGAGGTTGAATGTTGACGTCCACCTGGAACTGCCCCCGAGTCGGATTTGCGTGGAATTCAACAGATTTACGGGCTATGATCATTTGAATTGCAGCTCGAAGCTGCCTTCGTCGCGCTGGACCGAAATCATCCGCAGCAACGGCGTAAGTTGCTCTCGATACTGGGGAGGGACGCGCACGGTTGCCTGGAACGCAGCGTTTCCGCCATTCGCCCATGATCCCGAACCGTCGAGTCGAAGCGGTCCCTGCAAAGTACTCAGCAGGGCATGTACCGTGTTGCCTTGGCCGTCGAGTCGCAGCTCATAGCTGCCAATAGGGGAAACAGGAGAGAACGCCGATCCGGCGGCACGCCATTGCAGCGTGACATTGCCCAGTAGGCCATCTCGCCCGATGGACAGGTTTGTCGTGTGCAGTAGCACATCGCCGGAAAGTCGCAGTGGCTTCAATCTTGGCTCGGCGAACGCCAGCGCCGCAGCGGGCAAATTGATATCGGCGTTGGCAATTTCGAATTTCGACAATGTCGCTGTAATGGGAAAACGTCGGGCCGCCCGATCCAGTTCGACTTCGCTGACCAAACGCCCGCGCCACAGCGATTCCAGCAATACACGCCAGGCAATATCCTTTGCGATTGCGTTTCGGCTACCCAGGTCACGAATTTCGAGCTGTCCCGCACCGGCCCAAATCGTGCCTTGCGCCTGGGCGAGACGCAGCCGGCCGTTGCTCGCTTGCTGCAGGCCCGCGTCGACCAATGTCGCAGGCGCCTGGATAACTAGTGCGGCGGCGTAGATGCCAAGTCCAGTCGCGAACAGGCTCCAACGCCTCATTGCCGTCCGGCGCGGGCGAATGTCGCCGTCACGCTGACGAGGCCTGGCTTGGACAGAGCTTCAATCCGGCAGGTCTCGAGACGAATATTTTGCGAATTCAGGGTAACAACCCAGTTAAGCCAGTCCGGGAACGCAACCGCACCGAATACCACCTGCACCCTGTTTGCTTCGGGCGCGTCGATGCGTACCAGCACGCTCGCGAGTCCTGCCGACCCCGCTTGGGCCTGAATCAGCGTTCTTAAATCAGTTTGCGACGCCGCGGGTGGGGGCGCAGTGCGCAACCGTTCAATTTCACCTGCCTGCTGTTCAAGCCGGGCAGCGTCTGCACGAAGCGATAGAACACTGGCACGTAACTGCGGTCGCGTCCGACTTGCTGAATACAGGAGCGAGACGTACAGCACCCCAACAATCATAACCGCCAGTACCGTGACGACCATTCGCTCTCGCGGTGCCCGTGACTGCCATAGTCGGCGCAGATGCTCCTTCATGAAACTCGCACCGTAATGACCGCATTGGCGCGCCCGGCACCCGTCAAAGATGAAGAGCTATCTGCACTCAGACCCGCCTGACGCAGTCGGGTCACGATTCGATTGATGGTCGGCTCGTCCATGGCCATGACTTCAAGAGTCATTCGACCCCCTTCGTAGGACACAATGCGCACCGCCCCCATCGGCAGATCCTTCATCTCCGAAACCACCTTCTCCATCATCGGCAGGAAATCTCCCACATCCGCCTGACCCGCCGCATGACGCGCTTCGGCGAGTTTGCGGCGCATTTGCAGCAGCGGGTCCACCACCGCGACAGCGTCGGGAAACGCGGCGCGGAACCGCGAGTCCATTTGCCGGCGCAGACTTCGTTGCTCGCCGGCAAGCAGCGTCCAATCAACCACCAGCGCGACCGCGTGAACCGCAAGCGCAATACCCGCGATCCAGGCCGCTACGCGCAATTGCGAAGCTGCAACGGGGAGGGCGTGCCAGCGCGGGCTCTCCTGCGCCAGGCTTATCCCCTCGCCAGACGCTGCTCCACGCCAATCCCATGACCCGGCAAGACGAATCGGCACTCCAAGACTGGCCTGCCAAGCCTCTACTTCAGGAAGGGCATCTGCAGCGGTGGTGTAGAGCGCGAGCGATAGTGGTCGACTGCCGTTCGTTTCTGCCCGCTCAAGCATGAGACGCAATGAAAGTGGCGGTGACTCGCGATCACCTGAGTCGGTCGCTGCGGCTTCCAGTTTCCCGATTCGTACAAATCCCTCCTGTCCATTCCAGGCAACGCTCCATTCATCGGCTGCCCAAGGCAAGAATAACATCTCGCTGTGAACTTCATAGCTGCGGATACCCACCTTCTCGAGCGCATTGCGCCAGCGCTCGAGACCATGCCTATCCAGGACGGCAAGCACATCGCCGGCGACCACCGTTCCCAGCCAACTAACTTGGTTGGCATCCGGTTCGCTGACTGTCCGCTCCTCGATTGCGAACGCAAGCACCGATCCTGCGGCGCGACGCGCCGCGGCCGGCAAACGCGCCTGAGCGATTAGGACTTCTGGCGCAGGAATAATCAGTTGAATGCGATCCGCGCGCCGGGGCAGCCCAGTAAGCGGACTCTTCCCGACTGCAGATTTACCATTGTCATTGAGCAATGCCCATTGGCACTGCTGCGGTAATTCTTGCAACGGGCAATATAGGCGAAGTAGATTCATTGGTATTTGCGCCACACGATGGCTGGCCACCCAACATCGGGGCGCACCAGAAGCGCTACGCCACGCGCTTCCGCACCGCCGATGCTCACACGCACCCGCGCGACGAAATAATTGCTGCTTACCATGAGATCGTTACTTGCGGTTTGGATGCCGCGGGGCAGCCGGCTTGAGAAATCGCTGTAATCACGGAAATAGACACGCTCACGCTGTGCGACCAATGCACGCGCCGCATCCAGGTCCAGGCCCTCAATAACAGCGGAAAGAACCTCGGGTGAGGCAGTGTTCACATTGACGGCAGTATTTGCCGGAAGCGCACTCACAAATGGGCTCAGACGTGCACGCACCTCGTCGTTGAATCCGCGCACCAGCGCCAGTTCCGCCACGTCGGTCAGGGGCCGGTTTGCCGCAAGATAGGGCGGCTGTAGCGACAGGTAGTATTCGTCTTCGCCGCCTCCGTTTGGCTGCGGATCGTTGTCCGCGTCGATCCAGTCTGCGAGCGCGTAGGCAAGCGTTGTCGGCAGACCCAGTATCGACAGCAGACGTCGGAACCGCTCAAGCTGCACAACGCTGATTTTCCCGCCCGTCACCAGATTGTTGAGGTTGAACGCGCCTTGCTGGTCTTCGATATAGCCGGCAAGTTCGCCGTTGTCGACCGGCATGGGCGGCAAGCGTAGTGCCCAGGGTTCCTTCAAGTGATCGACGTTGTTCAATCGACGGTCATCGCTTAGCACTGCGCGGGCCCAGTCCACCCCAGCCTGAATCAGGACTTGTGCCTGGGCGTGATTGACTTCGAGCTCACTTTGACGCGACCACGTGCTCTGTGTCGTCATCATTGCCGTTGTCGCTATCGCTGCAAGCGCCACCACGCTCATCGCCATGACAATGGCCACACCTTGCTGTGCTGGATTCATAGTTTCAGCGCATAAACGCGCACAAGTTCCTCCTTGGAGGCAAGCACAATGCGCAAACGGACTGCCTGAGGAATGGGTGGATCAAGCCGCGACGTGGGCCAAACATTCACCCACGCAGAATCGGCATTGAGATATTGGAGGTCAAGCGTCGTCACACCGGCCAACACCACGTAACGCGCAGGCACCGCCGCCGGCGCAATATCAAGGCTGGGCCACAGCCACAACTCGATCTCTTGCTTTTCGTTAAGCCGGTACGCAATGCGCCGCGTGACATCGATGCCCTCGAGAGAGCCGAAGCGGCTGAACTCCAGGCACGGATCCGGTGAGGGTTCCAGTCTCCCGAGCCACGGCGGTGCTTCGCCGGATGCAATCCGCACCCGCCGCGGCGCGGCTAGCTGGACATCGCGCTCAAACCGGGCAAAAAACGCAGCAACTCGCCGCCATTTCTCCGTCTCTCCGGTAACGTGCGCGCGCGCATCGAGTACCGCTCCGAGTCCGCGATAGGACATCAGTGCGAGTACTGAGAGAATCAGCAACGCCGTCAGCAATTCGATCAGCGTAAAACCGTATATCCGTGCGACGGCAGACGATCTCATCTCAAATTGCTTGTCGGAGGGCTTACCAGAAATCCGGTCATGCGGGCCAGCGAACGCGATTCTTCTGGTTCCACGAAAACAAAAATATCGACTCTTCGAAATGCCGCGTTTTGTGTACCAATGATTTCTTCCCGCCAGTTGAACGCGATCCCCCCCTGACTCTGCGTGCCGCGCAGCACTCCGGTCGATGGCCAGTCGCCGCGAACACGCTGCTCCACCAATACGTTTTGTGCCACCCAGCCGGCCAACAGGTGCGCGCGCAGCTCGCTGACATTGCTTGTTCCTTGCCCCGCCGCACGCATTGCGGCCAGCAATGCGATAGCAATGATCGCAAGAGCCACGAGCACTTCGAAAAGCGTGAATCCCGGTTGACTACCGCAGTGCCGTCTCGCCATTCGTTTTCCGTTCATCTGGCAGTATGCGTACCTCACCGATCGGTGAGCCTTCCACCGAGGAACTTGCGGCGCCAAAAGTCATCTCAATGACAAAGGATAGCGTCGACCCAAAGGAGTTGAATTCCAGGCGCATTTTCTCCGTAGAGAAAGAATTTTCCACGTGCAAGCCCGCGATCTTCATTCCCTGCGGGAGCGTTCTGGGGCGCAAAGAATCATCGTCGCGGATCTCTGACCAGTCGGTGTCGACGCCGAATCGCCAAAACCGGTAGCCGGACCCTTCAGCTGTCCAGGCAATGGACTTACCGGTAAGCCGCGATTCTGCTGCAGCAAGGTCGAGAAGTTGTGCCAGCCTTTCGGTCTCGAGTCGGAGCAGGGCGCGATCGTCCGGTCTGGTGATATTGCTAACAAGGCCGACAAAAAGACCCATGATAACCAACACGACCATGACCTCTATAAGCGTAAATCCTCTCTCTGCACTCGGCGCTGAGTTTGGTCTTCTGTACTGGTAGTAGCTATTCTTCATTCTTGCTGAGAGACGCCTAGGGTCCGGACTAGAGAGACCAGGAACCGATATCGGCGTCGTTACCCTCACCGCCAGGCGCACCATCGCCACCGAAACTGAATACGTCGATTTCGCCACGCACTCCGGGATTGAGGTATTGATAGGGATTGCCCCAGGGATCCCGGGGCAAGCGCTCGATGTAACCGCCGGCTTTCCAGTTCAGCGGTAACGGCGTAGTCGTCGGCTGCGAGACAAGTGCCTGCAATCCCTGTTCGGTTGTGGGGTAACGCTGATTGTCGAGACGGTAGAGCTTGAGTGCCTGCATCAGGCTTGCAATATCGTGTTTTGCCGCAATTATCCGCGCCTCGTCCGGGCGGCTGATGATTTTCGGCACGACCAGCGCGGCGAGAATACCGAGTATGACGACGACCACCATGACTTCGAGCAACGTGAAGCCACATTGCTTCCGAGCCACTATCGACATGTTCGATGAACCTTGGCAATTGATTCGGGAGCAGCCCATCGCAAGTGGCAAAAAAACTTCGGGTTCACGAGCATGGGCTGTTCCTTAGTATTGAGAAATAACGGTTGAAACCCGCGAGTTTTCTGTTCGGCTCCGACATTGCAAAAAAACCAGGTGAAGTTTTTCGGTCCACTCGGATCTTCACCCCTGCGAGCATGCAGATACTACCTATTTAGCCCCTCCAGTCCAATAGTCGCCTGGAGTGTCGTGCGCCGGAACCTGTGGATCGAAATCCTGTCCACCACCGGGACCTTGCCAACAACTCTCGCCATAGTCGCCGGTTGGCGACGGGGCGAGCATGCAATCAAATCCATTGTTGCGACCATACGCCCGGGGAATTGCGTGGCTTTGCTACTCGACATTACGGTGAAAATCGTTGTTTCAGCTTGCGCAAGAGTTGGCCCCACGGAGTGGGGATGGCATCACATACGTGGTAAATTAGGGCCCCGCCGTTTACTGAAGCCCAAGGGTCGATTACCTCGCGCTGCCGTTCCGCGCATCGACGCCCAAGCAACAAACAATGCAACTTTCGATCGGTTCGACTGAATTCGCCCAAACCGCGGTAATTGCCGTGGTCACTATTGCGGCACTGGCTTTGCTGGGCCTAGTGGGGGGGTACTGGACATGGCAATGGCTGGCGCCGCGCCCGGAACCGCATGTACAAGCCCGAGCAGAACCAAGCGGCCAGATTGCATCCGCCCTGGAGCTGTTCGGAAGCATTCAAAGGGATGGGAACGCGCCTGCACCGACGGGAATTGCGATCCGTCTGCTCGGCGTCGTAGCCGCCATGGAAGGACGAGACGGATATGCGATCGTGGTGCTGGATGGGAGGCAGATCGTCGCCACGCGCGAGGGCCAGGACATCGCCCCAGGTATCAGGCTTGCGGAGGTAGCAACCAATCATGTCGTCCTCGATCGCAATGGGGTTCGTGAAGCGCTTGCGTGGCCGGAAAAGACGCCGGCCGCGGAACCGGCTGCTCAACGAACAAATAGATGAACTCCATTTCGACCGCCTGTGGCGCGTCCAACTAAAACTACGGAAACCATGAAACGTCGCGCGCTACGCAGCGGATTGATGTGGATGGCCCTGTTGCCCTTTGTCGGCCAGGGATGGACCGCGGACCCGGGAGTATCGAGGAATCCGGGCCGAGCGAACCAATCGGCGGCGCAGTCTCCGCAGATCGCGGCGCCGATTACCAAACAAACCGCCGCGCCGCTGTCCAATCGGACTGCACGCCGCGCCGATCCCGATGTCGTGACGTTGAATTTTATCAACGCGGATATCGAAGGCGTAGTGAAGGTGATGACCGAAATCACTGGTAAGAACTTCGTGGTCGACCCCCGGGTGAAGGGTACGGTGACCATCGTTTCGGCAAAGCCGATGCAGCGAGCCTTGGTGTATGACGTGTTTCTTTCGGCTTTGCGCCTGCAAGGTTTTGCCGCAGTCGAGGACCGCGGCATTGTCAACATTCTTCCCGAGGCCGACGCCAAACTCCATCCAAGCCCGACAATCGCCCCAGGCGAGAACGCGCGCAGTGTCGGGGACAGGATCGAGACTCACATATTCACACTGAAATACGAGTCGGCCGTGCAGCTCTTGCCAGTCTTGCGCCCGTTGATCGCACCCAACAACACCATCACGGCCTACCAGAACAACAACACGCTAGTTGTCACCGATTACGCGAACAATCTGCAGCGCATAGCGAAAATCATCGATTCGATCGATCAGCCAAGCGGCGTCGATCCGATCGTTATCCCGCTTCAATACGCGTCGGCGGTCGACGTGGCACAGACCGTCAACCGCCTGTTTTCGGAAATGGGGCAGGGTGGGGTTGAACCGACCCAACGATTCATGGTGGTTGCGGATGCGCGTTCGAACAGCTTGCTGGTGCGTTCGGGCGATTCCTCGCGGCTCAACCGGTTGCGCAAGTTTGTCAATATTCTCGATTCTCCCACCAGCGCCAGTGGCAACATTCACGTGGTGTATCTGAAGAACGCTGAAGCAGTGAAGCTCGCGGAGACGCTGCGGGCGATTTATAGCGGGGAAAGTACCACACCAACTGCTTCGCGTCCGATGACGCCATCCACCCTCGGTGCTTCTACGTCGACGTCAGCACAAAACCCGGGTAGTTCGATGTCGTTCAGCAACAGCCAGACAACCTCCTCGGCAACAGCACCCGGCATCATCCAGGCGGACCCGGCGACCAATTCCATCATCATCACCGCACCCGACGCCATCTACAATAATATGCGAGCTGCGCTGGATAAACTCGACGTGCGCCGCGCGCAGGTCTATGTGGAAGCATTGATAGTCGAAGTTACCGCCAACAAGGCCGCTGAATTCGGGATCCAGTGGCAGAGCTTGAAAGGCCTCGGCAGCAACAGCACACAAGGTTTCGGGGGCACGAATTTCGGGTCCACCGGCCAGAACATCATAGGCATCTCGCAGAATCCGGCCACCGTCGGCCCCGGTCTGAACGTGGGCATTGTAAATGGCCAGGTGTCGATTCCCGGCATCGGTACGATCGTCAATCTTGGCGTCCTTGCCCGCGCCCTGGAGACGGACGCCAATGCCAATATTCTTTCGACGCCAACTCTGCTGACCCTGGACAATGAAGAGGCGAAGATCATCATTGGCCAGAACGTGCCTTTCATCACCGGTCAGTACGCGGTTTCGGGTACGGCAACCACGCCAACGCCTTTTCAGACCGTCGAGCGGCACGACGTAGGGCTGACGCTGCAGATCAAACCACAAATCTCCGAAGGTGGCACGGTGCGACTTCAAATCTACCAGGAAGTATCCAGCATCGATGACAAGGCAAACGTTGCTGGCGTAATCACCAACAAGCGAGCCGTGGGATCGACGGTTCTCGTCGACAACGGACAGATCGTGGTAATCGGCGGGCTGATCCAGGATACGGTCAACGACGGCGTGCAAAAGGTCCCGGTGCTAGGCGATATACCGATCTTGGGCGGGCTATTCCGTTACAAGACACGCTCGCATACCAAGACCAATCTGATGATATTCCTGAAGCCGACGCTGGTGCGCAATAGCGAGGATTCCGGCACCTACAGCGGCGAACGCTATGACTACATCCGCGGCGAACAGCTCAAGTCAAGGCCGAGGCCGGACTCAATCCTACCCGACGTGGAGTCCCCGATCCTCTCCCCGCGGCCGAATTTCTCACCCTCGGCCCCGGCGAAAAATCAGTAGCCAGAGCCATGATCCCAGGCACTGCATACAAAGTTTCCTACGCTTTCGCCAAAGCCAACGGGGTGGTCGTCACGTCCCTCGGTACCGATCTTGCCGAGGTGGCGGTTCGCACCGATGCGCCGCCAAGTGCGATCGTCGAACTGCGACGGGTCCTGGGTGTACCGGTGCAGGCCCGTCGAATCGGCGTTGATGAGTTCGACGAACTGGTGTCGACTCTGTACGACGGCTCAGAGGAGGGGGGGGCTGCCGCGCTTGCCGGGGATCTTGCACAAGATCTGGATCTTTCCCGGTTGCTGCAAGAAATTCCCAAGATAGAGGATCTGCTCGAGAGCCAGGACGATGCGCCGGTCATACGCCTGATCAATGCGCTGTTTACCCAGGCACTGCGTGAGCGGGCCTCGGACATCCATATCGAGCCTTTCGAATCGCGCTCCGTGGTTCGGCTGCGTGTCGACGGAACTCTGCGCGACTTGATCGAACTGGCGCGCGCCCTGCATGCCGCCATCGTCTCGCGCATCAAGATCATGGCGCAACTCGATATCGCCGAAAAGCGCCTGCCGCAGGACGGTCGCATTACGCTGCGCGTAGCCGGCAAACCTGTCGATGTGCGCGTATCCACCATTCCTACCGGGCACGGCGAGCGAGTTGTCCTGCGCCTGCTCGACAAGCAAGCAGGGCGTCTCGATCTGACGCGTTTGGGCATGGATGACTCAACCCTTGCGCACATGGACCGACTGATTCAGGAACCGCACGGTATTGTCCTGATTACCGGACCAACCGGCTCGGGCAAGACCACAACGCTGTACGCCGCATTGTCGCGGCTCGATGCAACCGCGCTCAATATCATGACCGTCGAAGACCCGATCGAGTATGACCTCGACGGCATCAGTCAAACCCAGGTCAATTCCCGGATCGAGATGACCTTCGCGCGCGCGCTGCGCACCATCCTGCGCCAGGATCCCGACGTTGTAATGATCGGCGAGATCCGCGACCTTGAGACCGCACAGATCGCGGTTCAGGCAAGCTTGACGGGCCATTTGGTCTTTGCGACGCTGCACACCAACGATGCGGTCAGCGCCGTCACCCGGCTGGTTGACATGGGAGTCGAACCGTTTCTGTTGGCTTCCAGTCTGATCGGCGTTGGTGCACAGCGTTTGGTGCGCAAGCTCTGCCTGGAATGCCGCAAGCCTATCGCCGCCGATGCGGCGCAGTTACGGACTCTTGGGTTGACTCCGACCGACGGTACGTTGTACTCGGCGCAAGGTTGCGCCGCCTGTAACCGTTCTGGTTATCGCGGCCGCACTGGCATATACGAGTTGTTGACGGTGGATGATGATCTTCGTCGTCTGATACACGATCGCGCTTCCGAGCAGACTTTGCGTACGCATGTGGTTTCCCGCGGCATGCGTTCATTGCGCGACGACGGAATGCGCTGGGCTGCGCAGGGGGCGATCAGTCTGGAAGAAGTCGTGCGCGTGACACGCGAGTAGCCGTTGCCGTGGAAGCCTTCCACTACGAAGCGATGGATGCCGCCGGTCGTACCGTAACTGGCGTAATTCAGGCTGACACCCCTCGTCAGGCCCGTGCACAGTTGCGCGCCCAAGGGCTGCTGCCTTCGTCGATAGGTCAGGCGCACGCACGCGAACGGGCAAGTCAACTTTGGGCGCGCGGCATCTCTGCAGGTGAACTGAGTCTGGTGACGAGGCAGATGGCCACGCTGCTCGCCTCCGGCCTGACGGTGGAACAGTCGCTCAACGCCCTGATCGAGGAAGCCCCCGAGCCAAAAACACGGGAAGTGCTCGCCGGGGTCAAAGCCGAAGTTACAGCCGGACTCTCCTTCGCCGGCGCGCTGGGCAGCTACGAGAAAAGCTTTCCGGATTTCTACCGCGCACTCGTGCAAGGTGGGGAGGATTCGGGTGCGCTGCCGACGGTGTTGCAACATCTCGCCGACTATCTCGATGCACGCCAGGCTCTTAAACAGAAGACCGGGCTTGCACTGCTGTACCCCGCACTGGTCACACTCGTGGCCATCATGGTCGTAACCGGATTGTTGGTCTATGTCGTGCCGCAAGTGGTGCAGGTATTTCAGCAGTCGCGGCAAAGCCTGCCCTGGCTGACACGCGCGCTTATCGCATTGAGCGACTTTTTGCGTGCAGCATGGCCATACATTGCAGCCGTTGTTATCGGCGGAATCACAGCCGCGCACTTTGCGCTACGTCGCGACGCGACGCGGCGCAGCTGGCACGCGCTGATGCTGCGCATGCCTTTTGTGGGGCCGCTAATTCGTGGCGTAAACACTTCGCGGTTTGCCAGTACGCTGGCAATCATGGTGGGGGGAGGCATACCACTGCTGTCCGCGCTGGTCTCCAGTGCGCGAGTGATGACCAACATGGTTATGCGGGACGCGGTCGAAACCGCCATCGAGCGCTTGCGAGAGGGTGCCAGTTTGGCGCGATCGCTCAGTGCCACGCGCGCTTTCCCACCGTTGTTGATCCATCTGGTCGCAAGCGGCGAGTTGAGCGGAAAACTGGAGCAGATGCTCGAGCGCGCCGCGCGTCTTGAGACTCAGACGCTCGAGCGGCGGCTGTCGATTTTCCTGACGCTGCTCGAACCGCTGATGATTTTATTGATGGGAGGCATCGTGCTGTTGATCGTGCTGGCCATTCTGCTGCCTATCATCGAGATCAACCAATTGGTCCGTTGAGCAGGCAGATAGGAAGAATCGGACTTGCCCGCCTTAAAAAAACCTGCATGTTTGAGGCACGACGTCTAGTCGTCCATAAGACTCATTTCGCTGACTACCGTAGAATCCACTACTTGCCCGGATGGTGAAATTGGTAGACACAAGGGACTTAAAATCCCTCGGGCCTTCAAAAAGCCCATGCCGGTTCGATCCCGGCTCCGGGCACCAAATCAACAGATTAGACAGATAACCGGCCTGAACGAAACACCACGCTTGCATTGTTTGGCACACTGGCGGCACAATAAGCGCCAATAGTATGCAACACGTCATAGCAAGGTGTCCGATGGCTACTGAAAAGCGCAATATTCCTGGCATCCAGGAGCGTAGGAACGGTGACGGCTCGGCCAGCTATCGCGCGCAGATTCGCATGCGCGGCTTCCCCCACCTCAGCGAGACATTCACCCGCAAGACTGACGCTCGGCGATGGATCGAGGACACCAAAGCCTCTATCCGCCTCGGCAATGCCGTGTCCACAGAGGTTCAGCGCACGACGCTGCGCGAAGCCCTTGAGCGCTATCTGCGCGAGATAACCCCGGGAAAGAAGGGAGCACGCCGGGAACAGGATCGCGTCAAGGCTTGGCAGGGGAGTCCGCTGGCGCTTCATTTCCTCTCGCAGCTTCGCAGTGCCGACTTCGCCAAGCACCGAGATCAGCGCAGGGCGCAGGGTAGGGCGGAAAACACCATTCGCATCGAATTGGCCCTTATCTCCAAGCTTTACAAGGTCGCGTCCAGGGATTGGGGAATGGAGGGCCTTCGGAATCCGATCGAGAGCCTGACCATGCCGGGCGGATCCAACAAGCGAGAGCGCCGCCTTACCCCAGGTGAAGAAACCGCCCTGATGACGGAACTGATTCGCAGAGGGCCTTACATGGAGCCGCTGGCCGCGCTGGCCATCGAAACCGCCATGCGGCAGGGAGAGTTACTGGCGCTTGCCTGGGGCGATATCAACCTGCCCAAGCGGGTTGCGCGGCTGCGCGATACGAAAAACTCCGAGCCGCGGGACGTTCCATTGTCGAATCGTGCACTGGAAATCCTCATGGGGCTACCGCGCCCGCTGGAGAACTTTTCGCCCGTGTTCCCGCTGAAGCAGGACGATGTGATCCGCACGTTCAAGGATGCCTGCAAGATTGCTGGAATCGAAAACCTCAAATTCCATGATCTGCGCCACGAGGCCGCGAGCCGGCTCTTCGAGAAGAATCTTAACGTGATGGAGGTTGCGGCCATCACGGGACACAAGACGTTAGCAATGCTCAAGCGATATACCCACCTCAGGGCCGAGGATCTGGCGCGCAAGCTTGGATGAGTTGATTCTGTTTTCCTTCACCGCGAGTTACACGGATAACCCGAGCACAGAAGATGTTTGAAAAAGCCAACAGACAGCGCATCAAATGGGGCCTTGAACCTACTATTGAGGCGGGCTTTGATTACGCGAAGTAACTGCGTCTTAGGTATTGGTCCGCTGTTCCCTAGTCTGGGCATGACTCAACTGCTCATACGGAGGGACTGCAACAGTGGACACGAATGCACTCGCTTTGGGTGGCGCATACCGGCCAAAGCAGTTTGCCGAACGTCACAAACAAGAAGGCTGGACCGAAGGACAAATCCGCTGGCTGATCTTCACAGCCGATGAAAACGGCCTGAATGCTGCCGGCGCGATCTCTCGCGTAGGGCGCCGCATCTTCATTCACGAAGACGCTTTCTATGCCTGGCTGCGGAAACAACGCACAGCAGCATGACCCTCAAACGACGCGGCCCCGCGCGGATGGACGCCGATTACCAGCGGAATGATGTGATCCAGTTCGTAGTCCCTGGCCGCCATCGGGTCCAGGCCGCTGCGCTTCAATAGCAGATCCTTCACGCCGTTCGTGAAGTAGAACTGCATGTCATATTGTTCCGCAAGGAGATGCGCGTTTTCACTTCGACTTGTCCCCCGTGTCCGGTACTTCGGCGATCGCCTTCACAAAGATAACCAATATTCAATACGGTGATACGCGACTTGACGTTAACCTATCCTCGCCAAATGGCGCGATTATTCCTACTTCAGCTCAGGGAATGCTAACTTTTCAATTCAGACAACGGTACTGATTTGACCGTCTTGAGGGTGATGCTCTATGACGATAGTCGGCGTTGCACAGCGATGTTTCGCGACCCCGATAAGTTCACAAAGCGTCGCTCGATAATCACTGTGATCGAGGATGAGTCATCGTAACGATCAAGCCCACGACAACCGGAATCACAATCCGAGACTCTAAGGTCAGCGATTTGGTGGCCGGTCTGGCACACTCCTGGCACAGTAGGCACAACAAACGGCGACAATCCACAGCGAGCAGCAGCATATAACCCATTGTCTTGAAAGCAGGGGAGTTTTGTAAACTATTGTCGCTGATTGATTTTTCCTGACTTAAAATCCCTCGGGCCTTCAAAAAGCCCATGCCGGTTCGACCCCGGCTCCGGGCACCACTTTGCAGATCGCCAATCCCCGATGGAACGTATCACTTCGCGCCAGAACGCGCACTTCAAGCAGGCGCGCAAACTGGCTGAATCGGCCCGCGAGCGAAACAAGTCAAATCAGATCCTGATGGACGGCACGCGTCTGATACGCACGTATGCGGAGCAATTCGGACTTGAAGACTCCACGTTGCTGATCAGCGAGCCGGGCGTGAATCGGCCGGACATCCAGCAGATTCTCGAAACCACGTCGCCACGGCATATCTATTTACTCGCTGACGAGCTTTTCGCAGAAATCGCGCAGGTCGAAACACCCGAGGGTATTACCGCCATCGCCGGCATACCGCGCGTCGAATCGAAGACGCCGGATGATTTTCGAATACTTCTGGATGGTGTTCAAGATCCCGGCAATCTCGGCGGGCTGCTGAGAACAGCGGCGGCAGCGGGCGCAACTTCTGCTTATCTTGCAAAAGGCTGCGCAGATGCCTGGTCACCCAGATCACTCAGAGGCGGGATGGGTGCACAGTTCGTGCTTCCAATCCGCGAGCGCATCGATCTCGAAACCGCACTCACGGGGTTTCATGGGGCGGTCATTGCAACCAGTCCGCGCGCCCGACAGGCGATCTACGATGTGGATCTTTCCGGTCCGGTGGCGATGATTTTCGGAAACGAGGGTAGGGGATTGCCGGAAGATGTGCTGTCGATGGCCAATCAACTCGTACACATCCCGATGGCCGGAAAAGTCGAATCGCTTAACGTGGCCGCGGCCGCGGCGATTTGCTGTTTCGAACGGCTTCGGCAGGTGAAGCGCGCGATCCGGTAGCGGTCGAATAGTCAATGTGCTTCCGAGGCGCCTGGTCTATCGTTCACCGTGCGCGATGTCGTCGAATTTCGCCGATTTCTTTGCTCTCCGGTTTTTTTCGAACACGTTATCAGTGTTCGATGCAGCACTCCTTCGCCGGAATCCGGTTCTGAGGCCGGCAACGGTCTCATATCACTGGGGTTTTCCGACTAGGTCGCAGAGCGAAGCGCCAGTCACGACGCGAACCAAAGTCGTTCTTGGTTGGCGATCGGCTCAGTAAGTCTTAATTTAACATAATATACATTATGCGCATATTGATAAAGGGCACTTGGTTGAGATTGCTCGGCGCCCACCGTATGTATTAGGCCTTGGCAGCCCGGACAAGATTGAACAATCTGAAGAAATTCGCGGTCGTCGCCTCGGCTACCGATTCGATGGATATTCCCTTAAGTCGGGCAATTTCCTCGGCGACGAAGCGCACATAAGCTGGTTGATTGGTCTTGCCCCGATACGGAACTGGAGCCAGATATGGCGAGTCCGTCTCGATCAGCATGTTTTCCAGCGGCACTTCGCGGGCCACGTCTTTCAACGCGGTCGCATTCTTGAATGTCACGATCCCGGAGAACGAGATCATGAAATTCATTTCCATGGCCCGTCGAGCCACCGCTGCGGTTTCTGTAAAGCAATGCATTACGCCGCCGACCCCGGCCGCCGCTTCCTCCCGCATGATTCGAAGAGTGTCTTCAGCCGCCTCGCGGGTATGAATGATGAGCGGTTTGCGGATTTGCCGGGCAGCCCGTATGTGAGTGCGAAAACGCTCCCGTTGCCACTCGGTGTCGCCCTCGACCCTGTAATAGTCCAAACCGGTTTCCCCGATGGCGACAACCTTGGGGTGATCAGCCAGACCGACGAGTCGATCAATGTCAGGCTCCTCGCCGGATCGGTCATCCGGGTGAACACCCGTGGAGGCAAATATGTTGGGAAAGCGTTCTGCGATCGCCAGGACCTCGGGAAAGGTTTCAAGGTTCACCGACACGCACAGCGCATGGGTCACGCAATTTGCGGCCATGGCCCCGGTTACACCGCCAAGATCGGCCGCAAGCTCGGGGAAATTGATATGACAGTGCGAATCTATAAACAATTTAATATCAGAAATGTAAAGATATGTATTAAAGTAATTTATAGATACAGCGTGCGGTGAATGGACACCGTCGGAGGGGGTACCAAGACGCTTAACGACTAGGGTAGCCGGATAACAGACTTTCCATTGCGAGGCGTTTATTCAGCGGATGCTGGGCGACGCGTCCATATTGTATTACCGAGTCATACCAGATCATTAGCGCACCGGCTGACACAGTACCAGCGATTTTTTGTATTGATGTGGTGTAGTCGAGGTGGTAGCGCACTTTACCGCCCGACTTCAGGGCGGCGATGTCATAAGCCCACTGCGACAACAAAGTCGACACCACGGCGCCATCGATATCTTCAGCACAATTCGCAGCGTGCAAGGGATCGAATCCAGAGGCCGCAAGCGTGTCCAGCAGGGCCTTGCGTTGACTCCAGAAAGTCTCATCGCGTGCGCGATCAATTGCGGCCAGCGGCGCATAGCCGCCCTGCGCCAACGCCAATTCCCCCCGCTCTATCCCCTGCTCCTTCAGCCAGTCGAGCGCATGCCCTGGGTCGGGCAGGGCAAACGCCAGATGGAAACAACGGCTGCGAATCGTCGGCAGGAGTCGTTCAGGTTGATGACTCACCAGGAGAAAATAGGTGTCCCCAGGCGGTTCCTCGAGAATCTTGAGGATGGCATTGGCGGCACTCGGATGCATCGCCTCAGCGGGCGCAATCAAGATCACCTTGGCGCCGCCGCGATGAGACGTAATCGTTACGAAATCGACAAGCGTGCGGACCCTCTCCACCGAAATCTGGCGACTGGCCTTCTTGGAAGTGCCGGGTTCCTCATCGGTTGCACTGGAAGCGGGGTCGTCTTCTTCTTCCTGGCCGACTTCGAACATGCGGAGATCGGGATGGTTGCCAACCTGAAACAGGCGACACGACACGCACGTGCCGCAGGCCTTCAACGTTTCCCTTTCCGCCTCGCACAGGAGGGACTGTGCGAGAAATAGTGCGGTGGCACGTTTGCCCAATCCCGGTCTGCCTGCCAGCAGCAATGCCCGCGGCAACGCCTCGGCTGCGCGAGGCATCTTGTCGAGGATCGGTGCAATCCAGGGATGGGTCAGATTTTCCACTTCGACAGAACCGCCGTGAGCTTTGCTCCCAGTTCCTTTTGAATATCGGGGATGGTTCTGCTGCCGTCGATGCACACAAACCTATCGGGCGACTCTTTCATCCGCTCGAGATAGGCATCGCGAACTCGGACAAAGAATTCTGCGTTTTCACGCTCGAACCGGTCCGGGGATTTGATGCGAGCGACCCGGCCCTGCCCCATTTGCGCGCTCACATCGAACAAGACAGTCAGATCAGGCTGCAGGTCCGGGTGAACCCAGACCTCCAACGCGGCGAGTTTCTTTTTTTCCACACCGCGCCCGCCGCCTTGATAAGCGAAACTCGCATCCGTAAAACGATCGCAAAGCACACATCTCCCGCGCGCCAGCGCCGGCCCGATTACCTCTTCAAGATGCTGGCGTCTGGCCGCAAACATCAGCAACGCTTCGGTTTCGGCATGGATGTATCCTTCTGTTGCCAGCAGAAGTTCACGCAGTTTTTCGCCTAGCACGGTACCGCCCGGCTCGCGCGTCAAAGTCAGTGCAATGCCGCGTCCTCGCAGGAATTCCGCCGACCACGCCACGTGGGTGCTTTTACCCGCACCGTCGATGCCTTCGAACGTGATGAACAAGCCGCGCTTCAACGGTGTAGCTGGAACCTGTTCACGGCGCGGTTGTGTTCCACCAGGTTCGAGGAGAACTGGTGGCTGCCATCCCCCCGGGCAACAAAATACAGAGCCGGACTTTGCGCAGGATTCAAGGTCGCCCTGATCGATGCTTCTCCCGGCATCGCGATCGGCGTCGGCGGAAGGCCGAAACGCGTGTAAGTGTTGTAACTATTGTCGGTCCGCAGGTCGCGACGGCGCAAATTTCCGTCGAAAGTGGGACCGAGTCCATAGATCACTGTCGGATCGGTTTGCAGGCGCATGCCGCGTTTCAGCCGGTTGATGAAAACAGCAGCGACCAGTTCCCTTTCGTCGTCGCGGCCGGTCTCTTTTTCTACGATCGACGCAAATATCAATGCTTCGTATGCGTTGTTGAGTGGCAGACCCTGCGCGCGTGCCTCCCATAGCGTCTGCAATTTGGCCTGCGTTCTCGAATAAGCCTGTTTCAGCAATGCCAGATCGCTGGAAGCCACGGCGAAGTAATACGTATCCGGGAAAAAAAGTCCCTCGGGAGATTTCTTATCGATGCCGAGGCGCTCCAGAATCTGGGCGTTCGACAATGCGGTACTGTCATGTTTGAGAGCCGGATGCCCGTCGAGAACACTTCGCAATTGTGCAAAGGTCCATCCCTCGATGAATCTGAGCTCGGCTTGTGCAAATTCTCCACGGACGATCTTTTCCAGCAGCCGATAAGGCGCGATCTGCTCCCCCACTTCGTAACTGCCGGCCTTGATTTCTCCTGCCGCTCCCATCAGCCGTGCGAACACCAGAAAACTCCAATGGTCGGAAATCAGGCCGGCGTGAGCAAACTGTTCGGAAACGCTGCGCAAGCTGCGACCGTGATCGACATTGAAGGTGCGTGCGTTCGGAGGAACATCGATCGGCTTGAAGGCGAAATAAGCCAGCCACGCGGCTGCGCACATCGCGGCCAGCATGGCAAGCAGCAGGCCCGCACGGAATAGGCGCATAGCCGTCCATCGGGGTGCAGGCAGGAACAGATTCTTACGCTTTGCCATGATGCTGCGAAACGTCACCTCGGGACAATGATCATCGCTTTACCCTGCCGGCATTCGGACACGATCTCGAATCCCGACCTGGAATTTGAACGATCGTAGAACGATCAGATCGTCCGAAAAACCAGCGTGCCGTTGGTGCCGCCGAAGCCGAAGGAATTCGACAGGGCGACTTTCATCTTCATCTGCCTCGCAGTGTTGGGCACGTAGTCGAGGTCGCACTGCGGATCCTGATTGAACAGATTGATGGTCGGCGGAGCGACCTGGTCCTTCATACCCATTATCGTGAATACGGCTTCGACCCCGCCCGCAGCACCGAGCAGATGACCTGTACTGGACTTGGTGGAACTGATGGCCAGTTTCTTTGCATGATCGCCGAAGCAACGCTTGACTGCGATTGTTTCGGCAAGATCGCCCAGAGAAGTCGAGGTGCCGTGGGCATTCACGTAATCCACCTCGTCCGGATTGATCGCTGCATTTCGCATGGCATTCATCATGCCGCGCGCTGCGCCTTCTCCGTCTTCACACGGAGCAGTGATGTGATGTGCATCGGAACTGACCCCATATCCGGCCAGCTCGCAATAGATATTTGCGCCGCGAACTTTCGCATGCTCCAACTCCTCCAGAACCAGTACACCGGCACCTTCGCCGAGAACGAAGCCATCGCGGTCGACATCCCAAGGGCGGCTAGCCGTGGCAGGATCGTCGTTTCGGGTACTGAGCGCGCGCGCTGCCGAGAAGCCGCCGACGCCGAGCGCACAGATCGCCGCCTCGGAACCGCCGGCCACCATGACGTCCGCGTCCCCGTATTCGATCAGACGAGCCGAATCGCCGATGCAATGATTGGCAGTTGTGCATGCGGTAACCATTGCCAGGCAGGGGCCCTTGAATCCATACATTATTGAGAGATTGCCGGAGATCATATTGATGATCGCGCCGGGGATGAAGAACGGGGAGATCTTGCGCGGGCCGCCTTCCATCAGGGCTCTGTGGGTTTCCTCAAT
Source organism: Betaproteobacteria bacterium (assembly GCA_016194905.1). Taxonomy (NCBI): domain Bacteria; kingdom Pseudomonadati; phylum Pseudomonadota; class Betaproteobacteria; species Betaproteobacteria bacterium. Next base: position 18,620 of record JACQAP010000025.1, on the reverse strand, counting down.
CAGCGGCAATCCGCCTATCCCGGAACCGACATTGATGCCGACGCGCTCTGCGTACTTCGGATTTGCTTCGAGGCCCGCATCCTTGATCGCTTCAGCTGCAGCTGCGATGCCGTAGTGGATAAATACGTCGACGCGTCGCGCTTCCTTCGGCGACAAAACCTGGCCAATATCGAAGTTCTTCACCTCTCCGGCAATCTGCGATGCGAAGGGTGACGCGTCAAACCGGGTAATCCGCGTGATCCCGGACTTGCCCGTCTGGATATTTGTCCACGCTTCCTTGACGCTGTTGCCGACTGGACAGACTATACCCAAGCCGGTTACTACAACGCGGCGTCTAGACAACGCAACTCCAGGGAGGAAAAGGGAAAGGGTGTGGTCAGTTTAGGTGCGCCTTAATGTAGTCGATCGCTTGCTGGACGGAAGTAATCTTTTCCGCTTCCTCATCGGGGATCTCGCACTCGAATTCTTCTTCAAGTGCCATCACCAGTTCCACGGTGTCGAGGGAATCGGCTCCGAGGTCATCGACAAACGTCGATTCGATCTTGACGTCTGCCTCGTTCACGCCCAGCTGTTCGGCAACAATCTTCTTGACGCGCTGTTCTACGGATTCCATTAATGTCCCTTCCCTTTTACTTGAAGATTCTATTGCGTGACTGTCCACGCCGTCTCTTGATTAGAGCCGCCTGGAACAAAAACACGCGCCACATTCTACCAAAATTGCATGCCCTCCGGCATCAGTCCATGTACATGCCGCCGTTGACGTGCAACGTGTTTCCAGTGACATAGGCGGCTCCTTCCGAAGCCAGAAAAGCTGCAGCCGCAGCGATCTCCTCGACCTGCCCGAAACGGCCAAGCGGAATATGCGCGAGCAACGCAGTTTTCTGGTCGTCGGGCAATCCGCGCGTCATGTCAGTATCTATGAATCCCGGCGCAATACAGTTTACCGTGATGTTACGACTACCAACTTCTTTCGCCAAAGACTTGCTGAAACCGACGACGCCGGCTTTGGCCGCGGCGTAGTTGACTTGACCGGCATTGCCCATGGATCCGACGACCGACGTAATGTTGATGATGCGCCCGAAGCGCGCCTTCATCATCGATCGTATGACGAGCTTACTCAACCGGAATACCGACTTCAGATTGGTATCCATGATCTCGTCCCATTCAGTGTCCTTCATGCGCAAAAGCAGGTTGTCTCTCGTGATGCCGGCATTGTTTACCAGAATAGCCACGGAACCATACTCGGATTCGATCTTGCCAAGAACGGCTTCCGTCTCCACGGGATCGTTCACATTGAGCTTGAATCCAGCCCCTTTCACGCCTTCGCTGCGAAGGTATTCCGATATCCCTGCCGCGCCGGCGTCGCTCGTGGCAGTGCCCGCGACCGTTGCGCCCGCCTTGCCCAGAGTCACGGCAATGGCCTGTCCTATACCCCTGCTGGCTCCGGTCACCAGCGCGACTTTTCCCGCCAGCATCGATCCTCCCATTACTTCAACGCAGCCAAAGCTTCTCTGAAAGCGGGCATGCCGTCGAACGAAAAGTCCGGCGTTTCCGGCGCAATCCGCTTGTTCAGCCCTGCGAGCACTTTGCCGGGCCCGCATTCGACGATATGAGTCGCCCCGGCCGATACGATTGCGCGCACAGTATCTACCCAACGCACAGGCTGATACAGCTGACGCACCAGAGCGTCGCGAACAGCATCGGCCGAGCCTGCGCTCTTGACGTCCGCGTTATGCAGGACCGGGACGTTGGAAATTCCGATCTTTATCGCCACGAGCCGCTGGTGCATGCGCTCGGCAGCCGATCGCATCAGGCTGCAATGCGAAGGCACGCTCATCGGAAGCATGACCGCGCGTTTCGCCCCTTTGCCTTTGGCAACTTCCATCGCGCGTTCTACCGCAGCTTTGTTTCCGGCAATCACGACCTGGGCCGGAGAATTGAAATTGGCCGCTTCGACGACTTCGTTCGCGCGGGCGGCCTCCTGGCAGGCCGCCCGCACCACGTCATCTTCGAGCCCCAGTATCGCCGCCATCGCGCCGACGCCCGCGGGCACTGCCTCCTGCATGGCCTGTGCGCGAAAACGCACGAGCTTCACCGCGTCGGCAAAATCGATCGCGCCGCCTGCAACCAGGGCACTGTATTCGCCCAGGCTATGTCCGGCAGATATCGCAGGCCTAGTCCCCTTCTCTGCGTTCCAAGCGCGATGAAGCGCAACGCCAGCCGTCAACATTGCCGGCTGTGTATTGATGGTCAGATTGAGTTCGTCTGCCGGCCCCTCCTCCACGAGCTTCCACATGTCCTGGCCGATTGCGTCGGACGCTTCCGAAAATGTATCGCGCACGCAGGGTAGTTGGGCGAAAGACTTCATCATGCCCACCGATTGCGAGCCTTGCCCCGGGAAAACGAACGCAATTTTCATGGCATCTCGCCTACCAGCGTAGCAGTACTGCGCCCCAAGTGAAGCCTCCGCCCACGCCTTCCAGCAACAGCGTCTGTCCAGGATGAATGCGGCCGTCCTTCACCGCCTCGTCCAGCGCGAGCGGAATGGATGCTGCCGAAGTATTTCCGTGATGGTGAACCGTAGCGATCAGCTTTTCTTTTGGCAGGCCAAGTTTTTTCGCCGTCGCCTCCATGATTCTGAAGTTGGCTTGATGCGGAATGAACCAATCAAGATCCGACACCGTCAAGCCGGCGGCCTCCAGCACTTCGTTGGCTCCTTCTTCGAATACGCGCACCGCAAATTTGAATACGGCACCGCCATCCATGTGTACGAACGGCGAACCCCACACCTTCCCACCGTTCACGCTGCCGGGCACACACAGCGTTTCCTTGTAACTGCCATCAGCATGCAGCTTGGAAGCAATAATTCCGGGCTTTTCGCTCGCGGCAACGACTACCGCACCTGCGCCGTCACCGAACAAGACGCAAGTGCCGCGATCGTTCCAGTCGAGGATGCGCGAGTACACCTCCGTCCCAACCACCAGGGCATGTTTGGCCTGTCCGGAACGGATGAATAGATCAGCGATCGTAAGTGCATAGACAAATCCACTGCAGACGGCCTGCACGTCAAAAGCCGCACAACCGGCAACACCCAGCTTCGATTGCAGAATGCATGCGGTGCTCGGAAATATGATGTCCGGTGTCGTAGTGGCAACGATGATGAGATCGATGTCTCCGGCCCCCACTCCTGCCGATTGCAGGGCTCTTTGCGCCGCAGGCAATGCTAGATCGCTCGCCAGTTGTCCTTCAGCGGCAACATGCCGGCTGCGGATGCCGGTGCGGGTTCGAATCCACTCATCGGAAGTATCGACCGTGCGCGCCAGATCGTCGTTGGTCACTACTTTTTCCGGAAGGTAGCTTCCGGTGCCGATTATGCGCGAGAACATCACGCCGCTTTCTGATTAATGGTGGACATGCGATCACTGATGCCGCGAAGGATGTCGTGTCGCGCTTCCTCGTAGGCCCGCTGGATTGCGAAACGGAAACCGAAGCTGTCGGCCGAGCCGTGACTCTTTACCACGATGCCTTTCAGACCCAGCAGGCTGGCGCCATTGTATCGCCTGTGATCGACGCGCCGGCGAAAGGCGTTGATGACCGGCAATGCCATCGCCCCAGAGATTCGCGTGAACAGGTTGCGTCCGAATTCTTCGCGAAGGTAGGCGGCAAGCATCTGCGCCAGTCCTTCGGAAGTCTTGAGCGCGACATTGCCGACAAAACCGTCGCACACGATCACATCTGTTGTTCCTTTGTAGATATCCGTGCCTTCTAAGTTGCCGTAGAAGTTGAGTCCGCTGTTGCGCAGCAGCTCGGCGGCCTGTTTGACGACTTCGTTGCCCTTGATGTCCTCTTGCCCGATATTGAGCAATCCGACGGAAGGTCTATCGATATGATCGACCGCGCTGATCAGGGACGACCCCATCACCGCGAACTGAAGCAGATGGTCGGCCGTGCAATCGACATTTGCGCCCAGATCAAGTACGCAGGTGTGGCCGCGCAGAGTAGGCAGGAAAGAAGCGATTGCAGGACGTTCGATGCCGGGCAGCATCTTTAACACAAAGCGCGAGATCGCCATCAAGGCGCCGGTATTGCCGGCGCTGACACAGGCGTGGGCATCCTGGTTCTTCACCGCATCAATGGCGATACGCATCGAAGACTCGCGCTTGCCGCGCAATGCAGATGCGGGCGCTTCATCCATTGCAACGACTTCGGGCGCTGGTCTGATATGGATTCGGTCGCCAGTGCGGGCGCCTTGTCGCTTGAGCTCGGATTCGACGACTTCCGGCAAACCGACAAGGAGGACTCGAGCGTCCTCGATCTCGTCGACAAACGACATGGCAGCAGGAACCGTCACGTGCGCGCCATGATCGCCACCCATGCAGTCTATGGCTACGGTAATCAACGTGATTTGGACCGGTTCACCACGCACGAACCCCGTATCGCATGCGTTGTGTACGCGCTTATAACTCCGATATGCCCGTGAAGCGCGAGCGGCGGCGGGAGTCGGGTCATGCCTTTGAGCTGCGCCATTGGGCAGCCAAAAGCCGGCGAGTTGTTATTCGCCCTTGGTCTTGACGACCTTCTTGCCGCGATAAAAACCGTTCGGGCTGATGTGGTGACGCAGGTGCGTTTCGCCGGTTGTCGGTTCCACCGCCAGCGGCGGATTAGTCAGGAAATCATGCGACCGGTGCATGCCGCGCTTGGACGCCGATTTCTTGTTTTGCTGGACTGCCATGACTTGCTCCTTAAGTTCGAATCTGTTTACTGCCGCTTCAGCACGGCCAGCGAACTGAAGGGCGACTTCTTCCCGCTCTCGCCCCCTCTCAAAATGGGCAAAGAACACTCGCCGGGCTGATGTCCCGCAACCATCGGCAGACAAAGGATGGCTTCATCTTCGACAAACGCAGCCACATCCAGCTTGGCGTCAGCATGAATCCGTTCCGCCTCGCCCGACTCTTCCGCCGGATCACCGAGCGCCTGGGCCTCGGGAACCAGTTCGAAATTGAGAGCCGACTTCAGGCTGAATTTTACCGGGCCCAGGCAGCGTTGGCAGGTCATCAGAAGCTCGGCGACAATACCGAGCCGCAATGACGCAATGCCGTCCTTGTTCACTGCCCCAGTCAGGCTGTACGTAATTTCGCCGGACTGGTCGAATAACACATCGCGCAACCGCGGCAGGTCGGCAATCGCCACTGTTCCGCGCAGTTCACTTGCATCGCGCGCGAATTCCTCGCTGTCGACAACGACCCGATCCCACATAGGCCGCGCATAATAGTGGTTTTGGATTACTCTGTCAAAACAAAATGTCTTCAACAAACAGTGGCCTAACACTGGTTCTCGCATCAACGTCGCGTTATCGCCGCGAGCTGCTCGAAAGGTTGAAACTGCCGTTCAAAATCGTCTCGCCAGACGTGGATGAAACGCCGCGTTCCGGGGAGGCAGCGGCAATTACCGCCGGGCGGCTGGCACTGGCCAAAGCCCAGGCGGCACACTCCCGATTTCCGCGCTCACTGATCATCGGTTCCGACCAGGTTGCGTTCTGCGAAGGCGTGCGGCTGGACAAACCCGTAGATCACGCCGGCGCGGTTCGGCAGTTGCGACACTCCAGTGGAAAGTCGGTCAGCTTCATAACCGCAATCGCGCTGGTGAATACCGCCAGCGGGCGAACGCAGACAAAGCTGGTGCCCACCGAAGTCAGGTTTCGAAAAATCAGCGATTGCGAAATCGAACGTTACCTGCTGGCGGAGCCCGCCTATGATTGCGCCGGCGGCGCCAAGGCTGAAGGTCTTGGAATATCGCTGGTCGACAGTATCCAGTCTTCGGATCCCACGGCATTAATCGGCCTGCCATTGATCGCTCTGTCCGAAATGCTCAGGAACGAGAACGTATCAGTTCCATAATGCGCGCAATGGCTTCTCCGGAATGACATGCAGAATAGAAAATTGTTTTTGATCCCTGTCGACCTGGCTCCGGAAAATTCTGACGATTGGGTCGGGGCGCGCGTGCGAAGCGCCGTGCTGCCTCTGAGGCGGTTTGTGGTCGAGCATCCGAAATCGGCGCGCCAGTTTCTGAAAACGCTGGGTTTGCCGGTGCAGGAACTCGAATTTGAAGTGCTGGACGAGCACTCGAAAACAGACGACCTGGACCGGCTCGCCCGCTGGCTGGAGTCGGGCGGTGACGTCGGGCTGCTATCGGAGGCCGGCTGTCCCGCGATCGCCGATCCCGGCGCCAATCTCGTCAGTCGCGCCCATCGGCTCGGCATGCAGGTCGTGCCGCTGGTAGGCCCGTCGTCCATCGTGCTAGCGCTCATGGGCTCCGGCCTGAATGGCCAGCGTTTTGCCTTCAATGGCTATCTGCCGCAAGCTTCCGCGGAACGCGACGCACGCATTCGCGATCTGGAGGAAAGATCGCGCAAGCTCGATCAGACGGAGATTTTCATTGAAGCGCCCTACCGCAACGACCCGTTGTTCAAGGCTATTGCCGCGAATTGCAGGCCCGAGACCATGCTCAGCCTGGCAATCGACCTGACAAGCGTAACTGAAGAGATAAAGGCGAAAAGCATCGGCGAATGGCGACGAACTGCGCCGCCGCAACTCCACAAACGACCTACCGTATTCCTGCTCCTGGCGGAAAACCCGCGTTCAGCGAACCGGCGTCGCAGAACCGGCAACGCGCATTAGCGCTTCGCCCAACGCCGCACCGAAGCGCTTGGCGAAACGCTCGGCAAGATTCTCACGCGGTGTGAAATCGACGATCTTTTCCGCCTTGATGATTTCACGGGCCACGTAGTCGACGCTGCCGAGCGCGTCCGCCAGGCCGAGTTCGATGCTTCTCTGCCCGGTCCAGACCAGCCCGGAGTAGGTATCCGGCCCCTCCTTCAACCGTTTGCCTCGCCCCTGGCGCACCACTTCGATAAATTGCTGGTGGATTTCCCGCAGCATCTTCTGGGCGTACTCCCGCTGCGCGGCATTCATCGGCGAAAACGGGTCGAGGAAGCCTTTATTCTCGCCGGCGGTCAACAACCTGCGCTCAACGCCAAGCTTTTCCATGGTCCCTGTAAAACCGAATCCATCCATCAGCACACCGATCGAGCCGACGATGCTGGCGCGATCCACATAGATCTGATCCGCTGCCACTGCAACGTAATAACCACCGGAGGCGCAGATGTCTTCCACCACCGCATAGAGCGGTATTTGCGGATATTTTTGCCTCAGCCTGTGTATTTCGCCGTTGATGGTGCCCGCCTGTACCGGGCTTCCTCCCGGGCTGTTGATTCTGAGGATGACGCCCTTGGTGCCCTTGCTCTCGAAAGCATCATGGAGTCCCTGGGCAATGACATCGGCGTTGGCGTGCGTATCAGCAGCAATGACGCCGTTCAATTCGACCAGCGCCGTATGGTCACCGGGCAGCGGCTCCCTCCCGCCCATCCATCCAACAGCGATGAAAAGCAAAGCGAACAGATAAAGGAAAGTCAACGTCTTGAAGAGAATGCCCCAGTTGCGCGACTTTCGTTGCTCGTCGAGAGCCGAACGGGCCAGTTTCTCGATGACTCGGCGCTCCCAGTTTTCCTCTTCGCCGACGGGTTCCATTTCAGACATGAACCGTATCCTCGCTATCCAGTAGGTAAACGCTGCCGTCGTGTTCTTCTACGGCGAGCTTGGTCAGACGCTGTCCTTTGCATGGTCCGCCGATGCAATACCCGGTTTCCGGAACATAGGCCGCACCGTGCGTGGAACAAACCAAGTATAAACCGGCCACGTCGAAGAACTCACCGGGCTGTGCGTCCAGTTCGACCCGGACGTGTGCGCAGCGGTTCAGATAGCCCTGTACCTTGCCGCGATAGCGGACGACGAATGCCGGTATCGGACCTTGGGCTGTCTCGACGCTGAAACGCACGCCTGTGCCGCGCTCCGGCAAGTCTTGCGACGGGCAGATCAACCGTTTTGCTTCAGCCATTGCATCAACTGTTCGAAACTGCCTACGCAGCCGAGAGGCTTCATGCCCTCCAGATCGCTGAGCATGTGCGCGCCATAGCTGACGGCGACCGCGGCGACGCCGGCGTTCTTCGCCATCTCCAGATCATGCGTCGTGTCCCCGATCATCAGTGTGCGATCCGGCGCCGTGCCCAGTATTTCCATGACCGCTTGCAGCATTTCCGGATGCGGTTTTGGGAATCCTTCATCGGCGCAGCGCGAGGCGTGGAAATAGGGCGTCAACCCGGTCGCCCGCAACGACCGATCCAGGCCACGCCTGCTCTTGCCGGTGGCAACCGCCATCAGATAGCCTTCCAGGTTCAACGCAGGAATACCGGCGGCCACGGCCGGAAACAGCTCCACATCCTGATCGCCGGCGAGGAAGTGGACACGATATCTATCGGCCACTTCTTCGTAGCGATTGCGGTCCAATCCTGGATTCAGATACGTCATGGCGTCCCGCAAGCCCAACCCGATTACATGGCGCGCCGCCGCGTTGGACGGCACGGGAAGGGCGAGATCCCGAAACGCTCCCTGCAAGGCCGCGGCGATATGGGCGGCGGAGTCCATCAGCGTGCCGTCCCAGTCAAATACAAGCAAATCGAAGCGTTTAGCCATCACGCATCCTTCGCGCCGACAGCGCCTCGTACGGACTGCAGGAAACGCTCCAGGTCGGGAGCGAGCGGCGCTTCGACACGCACCCTCTGCGCACTGCGTGGATGACTGAATTCCAGGCTCGCGGCATGCAGGAACATGCGCTTGAGTCCCAGCTTCACCAATCGTTTGTTGGCGTCGAAATCGCCATATTTGTCGTCGCCGGCGATCGGATAGCCGATATGGGCCAGATGAACCCGGATCTGATGCGTTCGCCCCGTCTTAAGCTCAGCATCCAGAAGACTGTAGCCGGAAAAATTGCGAACGAGCCGGAACACTGTATGCGCCTGCTGGCCCTCCTCGTCGACGACCACCCTGCGCTCCCCTGAAGAGGAGACGTACTTGTGCAAAGCCGCCTTCACATTGCGCTTTGCATCCTTCCATTCCCCGAACACCAGCGCCAGGTAATGCTTGCGCACGACGCCATCGCGCAACTGCGCATGCAATCCGGTCAATGCAGTGCGCTTCTTCGCCAATATCAGAACGCCGGAGGTATCGCGATCCAGCCGGTGCACCAGCTCCAGGAAGCGCAGCCCCGGACGGGCGGCACGCAATTGCTCAATGACACCGCTCGAGATTCCGCTGCCGCCGTGAACGGCAACGCCACTGGGTTTGTCGATCACCAGCAAATCCTCGTCCTCGAGCAAGACGGCGTCTGAAAACAGGGCGCCGGACGCGACAGCCCCGGCTCGGGCCGGTTTCACCCCGGTGCGTATCGGCGGCAGCCGGACCTTGTCGCCGTCCTGCAACCGGTAGGAGGCTTGGACACGCCGGCTGTTGACCCTCACCTCCCCGCTTCTCAGGATGCGGTAAATGTGGCTCTTGGGCACCCCTTTCAGGATTTTTTGCAGATAGTTATCGATACGTTGATCCTGTGACGATTCATCGACTTCCCGCCAGGTTGCAGAGTCTTTGCTTAAGCTATTCATTTTCCTTATACTATTCAAACGAACGGGCAATCAGTGCAGATTGTGCGGTCGAGCCCTGCGCGGCGCACCGCCGCAGTTCGAGCTCCTGCCAATTCGCCGCCGTCGAGAGGGGTTAAGTTCGCTCACCCGAAAAAGTAGCGATGGTAATTGATGAATTGCGCGCTCGCAGCATTCCAGTGGATTCCACAGTCCTGCTTGATGCAGGATGAAAAACAGACAAACCTCAGGCCCAGATAGCTATCGTCCTCTTCCACCCATGAATTATCCGACGACGGAAAGCCAGTAAGCCTCGCGCCGTAACGGCGCCGCAAGGTTTGTCCTCCCCGTGAAAAAGTGAGCGCGGGAGAACAAGATAATGAAGCGCATGTTGTTTAACGCGACCCAAACAGAAGAATTGCGTGTCGCGATCGTCGATGGCCAGAAGCTGATCGACCTCGATATAGAAACAGCCGGAAAAGAGCAACGCAAGAGCAATATCTACAAGGGTGTCATCACCCGCATTGAACCCAGTCTCGAAGCCGCATTCGTAGATTACGGCAACGAACGTCACGGGTTTCTTCCATTCAAGGAAGTCAGCCGCTCGTTTTTCCAGAATCCCGACGCCGATCCCGCCCGGGTCAGCATCAAGGAAGCGCTGCGCGAAGGCCAGGAGCTCATCGTCCAGGTCGACAAGGACGAACGCGGCAACAAGGGTGCGGCACTGACCACGTTCATCAGCCTCGCGGGCCGTTACATCGTTCTGATGCCTAACAACCCGCGCGGCGGCGGCGTATCGCGACGCGTCGAAGGCGAAGACCGCAACGAACTGCGCGATACGATTTCCCAGCTCGAAGTCCCCCCCGGCATGAGCATCATCGCCCGTACCGCGGGCATCGGCCGTTCGGTCGAGGAACTTAACTGGGATCTGAACTACCTGATGCAGTTGTGGAATGCAATCGAAACCGCCGCCAAGCAGCAAAGCGGCGCGTACCTGATCTACCAGGAAGGCAGCTTGGTCATTCGCGCGATTCGCGACTATTTTCACCAGGAAATCGGCGAGATTTTGATCGATACCGAGGCCATCTACGAACAGGCCAGGCAGTTCATGGGCCATGTTATGCCGCTCAACGTGAACCGGGTCAAGCTGTACAAGGACGACGTCCCGCTGTTCTCCAGGTTCCAGATCGAGCACCAGATCGAAACGGCCTATTCGCGCCAAGTGCCTCTGCCTTCCGGCGGTGCGGTCGTGATCGATCACACAGAAGCCATGGTGGCGATCGACGTGAACTCGGCGCGTGCCACGCGCGGTGCCGATATCGAGGAAACCGCAACCCGCACTAATCTGGAGGCCGCCGATGAGATCGCACGCCAGTTGCGGCTGCGGGACCTTGGCGGCCTGGTCGTTATCGATTTCATCGATATGGAGGCTGCGCGCAATCAGCGGGATGTCGAAAACCGCCTGCGCGATGCCCTGCGATACGATCGCGCACGGGTACAAACCGGCAAAATCTCCCGCTTCGGATTGCTGGAACTGTCGCGCCAGCGCCTGCAAACTTCTCTGGGTGAAACCAGCCACATTGCCTGCCCGCGCTGCCATGGTACCGGACACATACGCTCCATCGAATCCTCGGCGCTGCACATCCTGCGCATCCTTCAGGAAGAGGCGATGAAGGACGGCACGGCCGCAGTGCACGCCCAGGTGCCGATCGACGTCGCCACCTATCTGCTCAACGAGAAGCGCAACGAGTTCCACTCGATTGAAACCCGGCTGAAGGTCAACGTCCTGCTGATCCCGAACGTCAGCCTGGAAACCCCTAACTACACTGTCACACGGTTGCGGCACGACGAACTGAATCAGAACGACATCGCCCTGCCCAGCTACAAGATGGCCGATGTCCCGGTCGAAGCTGCAGAGCCCTCCACTGCCGTTCAGAAGCCGGAGGCACAGCGGCCGCAAGCCGCCGTACAGGGAATTACGCCGGCTCAGCCAGCGCCCGTGGTCGCGCCGCGCGAAGAACCAAAACCCTCTATTTTGGAAAAAATATTCGGCTGGCTCACCCGCAAGCCGGAGCCCAAACCCGAACCGGTGAAAGCCAGACCACGCGACCCGCAGCGGAATCGCGATTTGGCGCGCCGCGACCATCGGCACGGCCGTTCGGAGGGCCGCGGCGACGGCAACAAACGCGACGAGCAGCGCAAGGGCCCGCGCCAGGATGCGGACAATCGTCGCGATCAGGGTCGCAACCGCAATCAGGAGCAGGGCGAACGCAAGCCGCAGGATCGTCAGCAGCAACCGCCGCAGCGGCCACCGCGTCAGGATCCGGCACTGGCCGCCGTGGAACAACGCCAACCTGGTGATCGTCCCCCCGAAGGTGCTCGCGAGGAAGGTCGCAGCCGCCGCCGCGGCCGCGGCCGTCGTGACAGGCAGTCCGAGCACCAGGACAATCCAAACCAGCAGACGCGCAGCGAGCATCCCGACCGGGCACAATCCGGAAACGGACTCTCCCGGCCGCCGCGTGAGCGCGAGCAGGCACCGGTCGCCATTGCGCGAGAAGACTTGCAGCCGATTGCCATCGAACGTCCCGCAATGGAACGGCCAGTAGTCGAACAGCCCGCAGTGGAACAATCCGTCGTTGCACAGTCCGTCATGCGCGAACACGCTGTCGAGGAAATCACTCGCACCGAATTTGCTCCGGTCGCGACTCCCGAACAGCGCGCCACACCGGAACCGGTGATCGAAAAGCCGGAAATCCAACCCGTCGCGCCACAACCGCAGACGGCGCCGGCCTGGAAGATGGATCCCGTCGCCCTGCCCCCGGACCTGGTGATGATCGAAACCCGGTCGAAAGGCCCGTCGATCTATCAGGCGCCAGAAACGCCGCGCCCGGCGAGAACGCCGCGCCCCCGCGACCAACCGCCAGCGATTCCGGAAGAACCGTTGCAGCAAGTGGAAACCGGCGAGCAACAGTCGGCCGGCAGCGACGCGGCCTGACCGCAAAAGCGGAGCAAGCAGGAACACGTACGTTAAAGAAAAGCTCGGCTACCCGCCGAGCTTCTTTTTCATGGCCTTCAGGATTTACGTTTGCGCACCGCTGAAATCGACGTGATCTTGCCGTCGGTGCCGGTTGCAGTCAGCGCATCGTCGATTTCGACGACGCCGAATGCCAGTTCTTTCAGTCTCTTCAGCTGGTCGCGCAATTGCGCGGCGCGCTCGAACTCCAAATTCCTCGCACTTTCCAGCATTTCCCGCTCGACACGCTTCAACTCCCTGAGCAAATCCTTTTCGCTCATCGCGCCGTAGGCCGCCAATTTTTCGGCTGCTTTGCGGTCCAGCTGCACAGACGGGTCATATACGCCGTCGAACATATCCCTGATGCGTTTCGACACACCTGTCGGCGTGATGCCATGCGCCGCGTTGTAGCTGGTCTGCTTCTGGCGTCTGCGGTCGGTCTCGGCGATGGCGCGACGCATCGAATTGGTCATCACGTCTGCGTACATGATGGCGGCGCCGTTCAAATGCCGCGCGGCGCGTCCGATGGTCTGGATCAGCGAGCGTTCCGAGCGCAAGAAGCCCTCCTTGTCCGCATCCAGAATCGCCACCAGCGAAACCTCGGGGATATCCAGGCCTTCGCGCAGCAGGTTGATACCTACCAGGACATCGAACTCGCCCAGACGCAAGTCGCGGATGATCTCAACTCTTTCCACGGTCTCGATGTCCGAATGCAGATAGCGCACCTTCACGCCATGTTCGGAAAGATAGTCGGTCAGGTCCTCCGCCATGCGCTTGGTCAGCGTCGTTACCAGCACTCTTTCCTTGCGTTCGACGCGTTCGTTGATCTGGGACAGCAAGTCGTCCACCTGGGTCGCGGCCGGCCTCACTTCAATTTCCGGATCGATCAATCCGGTCGGCCTAACTACCTGCTCGACAATCTGCCCCTGATGCTCGCGCTCATATTCCGCCGGCGTCGCGGAAACGAAGATAGCCTGCGGCGTAATTTTTTCGAATTCGTCGAAACGCAAAGGCCGGTTGTCCAGCGCGCTCGGCAGCCGGAAGCCGTAGTCCACCAGGTTTTCCTTCCTGGCACGGTCGCCCCGATACATGCCACCGAGCTGCGGAACGGTGACGTGGCTCTCGTCGATGATCATCAGCGCATTGAGCGGCAGGTAATCCAGCAACGTGGGCGGCGGCTCGCCTGGCTTGCGGCCCGACAGGTGACGCGAGTAGTTCTCGATTCCCTTGCAAAAGCCCAGCTCGTTGAGCATCTCGAGGTCGAAGCGAGTGCGCTGTTCTATGCGCTGCGCCTCCACCAGCTTGCCGGTCGTCTGAAAGAATTCGATCCGTCCGCACAGTTCTTCCTTGATCGCCTCTATTGCCCGCAACGTAGTGCTGCGCGGCGTAACGTAATGGCTGGACGGATAGACGGTATACCTCGGCACCTTTTGAAGCAGATGGCCGGTCAACGGGTCGAACAGCGTCAGCGTCTCGACATCGTCATCGAACAGCGTAATGCGCAGCGCGACTTCCGAGTTCTCGGCAGGGAAGACGTCGACCACGTCGCCGCGCACGCGGAAAGCGCCGCGGCGAAATTCGAAATCGTTGCGGTCGTACTGCATTTCCGTCAGCCGCGAGATGACGTCGCGCTGGCTCATGCGCTCCTTCTCGCGCAGGTGCAGGATCATGCCGTGGTAGTCGACCGGATCGCCGATGCCGTAGATCGCGGAGACCGTGGCCACGATCACGGCGTCGTCGCGTTCGAGCAGCGATTTGGTCGCGGACAGACGCATCTGCTCGATGTGTTCGTTGATGCTGGAGTCCTTCTCGATGAACAGATCGCGCGAGGGAACGTACGCTTCCGGCTGGTAGTAGTCGTAGTAAGAAACGAAGTACTCGATGGCGTTTTCCGGGAAGAATTCGCGCATTTCGCCGTAGAGCTGAGCGGCTAGCGTTTTGTTCGGCGCCATGATGATCGCGGGTCGACCAGTACGCGCGATCACATTGGCCATCGTGTAGGTTTTGCCGGAACCCGTCACGCCGAGCAGCGTCTGGAATGCCAGCCCGTCGTTCAATCCCTCGACCAGGGCGGCAATGGCCTCGGGTTGATCCCCGGCCGGCTCGAAAGGCTGATGAAGGCGAAACGGACTATGGGGGAATGTGACTGTCACGGTACAATATGCGCCTTCAGAATTTTTGATGTTATCACGATGAACGCCCCCCACCCCGCTTCGCCGCTGGCCGCCGTACAAATGGCCCCGAAGGACCCCATTCTGGGGGTGACCGAGACTTTCAATGCCGACAAGAATCCGAACAAGGTCAATCTCGGAGTCGGCATCTATTACGATGACAGCGGCAAAGTGCCGCTGCTCGAGTGCGTACGCCGGGCGGAGATCCAGCTAGCCGAGAAATCCGCTCCGCGCAGCTACCTACCTATCGATGGTCTGCCTGCCTATGACCGCGCGGTAAGGGAATTAGTTTTCGGTGCGGACAGTGTGGCAGTGAAGGAAAACCGCGTGATCACGGTACAGGCTCTGGGCGGGACAGGAGGCCTCAAGATCGGCGCCGATTTCCTGCGGCGCCTGCTGCCGCAATCCCAAGTGTGGATTTCGGATCCGAGCTGGGAAAACCACCGGGCGCTATTCGAGAACGCGGGATTCACGGTGAACACGTATCCCTACTACGACGCCGCCTCGCACGGCATCAATTTCAGCGGCATGATGCAGTCGCTCAAAGCACTTTCGGCCGGGAGCATCGTCGTCGTTCACGCCTGTTGTCATAACCCGACCGGCGTGGACCTGTCTGCCGCACAATGGACCGAAGTGATCGACGTCGTCGTTTCCCGCGGGCTCATGCCTTTCGTGGATATCGCCTATCAGGGATTCGGCAACGGCATCGACGCCGACGGCGAAGTCGTGCGGCGCTTTGCCCAGGGCGGATGCCCGGTGTTCGTCTCGAACTCTTTCTCGAAATCGTTCTCGCTCTACGGTGAGCGCGTCGGCGCGTTAAGCGTGGTTGCAAGCGACAGCGCAGAGGCGGCGCGCGTGCTGAGCCAGTTGAAGCGTACGGTGCGTACGAACTATTCGAATCCGCCCACCCACGGCGGCCAGATCGTTGCCACCGTGCTCAACAGCCCGGAGTTGCGCGCGCTGTGGGAAAAGGAGCTCGGACAGATGCGCGAGCGCATCCGCGAAATGCGCCGGCAACTCGCGGAAAAACTGAGCACGCGACTGCCGAAGTCTGACTTCGGCTTCGTGACCAAGCAGCGCGGCATGTTCTCCTATTCCGGGCTTTCGAAAGCTGCAGTAGACCGCTTGCGCGATGAATTTTCCGTTTATGCAATCGACACCGGACGCATCTGCGTAGCCGCCCTGAATTCACGCAACATCGATCATGTGACCGAGGCGGTCGCGAAGGTAATCGGCTGATCGCGGTCAGCGCCCGGTGTGCACGGCCGAAGGTTGTTTCTTCTCGTCGGCGGCCGCCTGATCCTTGGCCTGCTTTGTTGCCTCCGCTTTTGCCGGCTCTGCCTTCTTCTTATTGTTATTAGGCTTTCCGCCGAATAGCTTCTGGGTCATTCGGACGGCTTTCATCCCCACCGTAGTACCCAGGCCAGGACCGAGCAACGCAGTGCCAGCCGCTGCCCCCGCGAGCGCCGCCTTGGACGGATACAGCGACGGATGCTGCACGGTTCCGGACAGCGCGAGCGGCGTACTGACCAGCGCCGAGGTCCCCTTGATCGCGACATCGATCTGGCCCGAAAGCTCCTGTTTCGACGAAACCGACAACTCCGCATCCGCCGTCAGCACGCCCGATGCAATTTCCACTTTGCTCAGGTCATAGCCGGCCGAATCGACACTGAGGTGCCCCGAGAAATTGTCGAAGCGAGTTTCCCCGCCATTGAGCGCGTCCTTGTTCAACAACGCTTTCGGCGCATTGCTCAGATCGATGTTGTAGAGAATGCCTTTCTCCACCTTGAAATCCGATTCGACATCCAAAGCGTCGCCCAGCTGTGCGGCGGACGGTGCACGCATGTCGACAACGGGATTGGCCGTCAGCCGGCCACTGATCGTCGTGTCCTTCGTAAGAAGCGCCACGATCGATTGAATTTCCACACTTTGAATATCAAGATTTCCGGCTATCGTCCACTCTCTTGACCAACCCACGTTCAACTTGCCGGAGACCGTGCCGTCGTACAACCGGCCCTCTATTGTCGAAATCGTCAGTCCCTGCTGTGGACTGAGCGTACCCGACGCGTTGAGGCTCGACATCAGTAAAGGCGGCCCGGCGGGCAGTTTCCATTCCCGGGCCGCTATTTCCACAGCGAAATCCCTGCCCTGTGGCACCAGTGTCGCGTTCAGATGGTCGTGATCGGCGCGTATCCGGGCACGGGCAAGTCCGCTCTCCGGCGTCAGTTCCAGGTCGACATCGATCTGCCGCAGCTTGAAGTCAGTCAGATTGACGAATGCGTCCCGTACTTCGACGCGTTCCACGCGGATTGTGGCAGGCCCTTCAGCGCCGGATCTGCCGGCCCAAGCTGACGCCTTCGCAATCAGGGGCTGGCCGATGACCACACCGTGCAAGCTGATTTCGCTGATAACGTTCTGGCTGCTGAAGAGCGACGTCAGTCGCGGTGTGATGATGACTTTCTCGACTTCAAGGAAAGGTTTTTTGCCGACCGCAATGCCCTTGACGGTTAGGTGGGGAAGCGGCAGAAAAAACAGGCTCAGGGATTCGACCTTGACCGGCGCCTTCAACTGCTCGGAGGCGAACCGTTCGATTTCCGGAATGAAGTAACCCAGCGGGATGAGGAAAGGCAGCACCAACAGCGCGGCGACAGCAGCGCCGACGCCGATGAACAGGCGCTTACGAGATTTCATGGGGCAAACCGGACTGCGAAGGCATTAATCGTATTGGACCGATATGGATAAGATACGCGCCTTTCGTGTTCCCTGATAACTCAGTTGGTAGAGCGACGGGCTGAGATAGTACAGCGTCCAGCTTCACGAACGGAGTAAAGCAACTGTTGTTAAAACGCAGCGGCCTGGGTCCGTCGACGGCTGCCGACTACGAACTCGATCACATGATCCCGCTTGCGATCGGCGCTCTGTGACGCTTTGTGACCGTGCTCTGCGTCGAGCATTCGACATGCTAAGCCGTCAGTTTTCCGTCACTTCTCTTTTGCGCTCGGCAACAGAGTGCTTTCTAACAGCATTCGAGGTGTCATTTTTTCAACGCCTCGAACTGGCATGGCCGATGCGACAGATAAGGTGCGCCGGGGGGAGTTCGGAGACTTTAAGCGCACTGCCGCCTATAGGCATGCGATCTCCCGGGAATGGCCCCCCGAGCGCACCACCCTTTGTTGATACAACTTCCGCGGGGGGACGCAGCGATGGCCGAAGACTATGGAAAAATATCACGTGAGGCACTGGCACGAGCCAATGAGATATCGGAAATAGCGATCTTCTGGAGCTTGGTCTTTACAGTAGTTGTGGTTGTTACCGCGATGATCAAAGGAATGCTCGGGTAGTTAAGTGCGACCTGGTAACCGAGTTTAAGAAATGAAAGTGGGCCGTGGCACCCTTCGATGACGAAAAAGAAAAGCGGCGTTGGCGCGTGAAAGACACTATCTATTCGCCGTGGCGTGATTTACCCGGTACTCACACGGGCGCAGAGATATGGGCGATGCTAAACAGGGGGCGCTTCTCGGACGCGATGCCTGCCGATGAGACGCCTCATAAGGAAGTGGTGTCGGACGATTAGCCGGGAAAAATCACAGGTAGTGACTTGCACCGTTCGCAAGCAGGGCCGGTATGTCTCCCACTACCCGCCCGGCCAGGTGCGCTTTCTCGGCCTTGGCTTTCTCCGCGATCTTTTTGGCTAGCCTGTCGGCCTCTGCCTCTGTGTCGTGCTGGTCGATCACGTCAATAAGGCGCGCATGCATGCGGGAAGGGTAGTATTTTCTAATCGTAAGATGAGGCTGAAACTGTCGAGGTCAGGCGGCGGATTTGGATCGACGGTTTATGGACTGGAACAGTAGTTTTCGAGCCTGCTGGACTTGTTTTGCGGCTTCATTATCGCTCATGGTGTTGGCTT
>JACQAP010000024.1 GCA_016194905.1 Betaproteobacteria bacterium | reverse complement strand
GATTTGCTCGATCGTCTCGAGCCTTGATTCGTTCATATCGATCACCATCGGTAGATGATCGATCCAAAATCCTTATTTCAGCCTCCTATGCCGTTGGAAATACGGACCCCGTTTCAGCCTCCTATGCCATTGGAAGAGGCTAGGGTTTGCGGCGCTTCCCCGGATGCGCTACTATTCGCGCCGCCCGGATTGGTTGCAACCAGTGTGCGACCTAGCGATAATCCGGACGACAAAAGCGTCACCTAAGTATCTAATGTTCCCTGATAGCTCAGTTGGTAGAGCGACGGACTGTTAATCCGCAGGTCCCTGGTTCGAGCCCAGGTCGGGGAGCCAACCTACTCAAGGCCTCCCATGAGATTCAGTGTCGATTTCCACGCCGAGTTGACCCGCATTTTTGTCGGCAAGTGCCCTACATTGGAGGACCCCAATCGCTTGGCTACACAGCGGAGTATGAATGCATAAGCGGGTCTGCCCGAAATGAAAAACAGGGTCAACTGGCAGTGAAAATCAACATGCGGTGCTGCGATTCAGCGCAGCTTACCGACTACGCCATTCATGATGCGATCGAACAGCGGCACTTCGTCCATGACAACAACCGCACCAAAGCTGAATAGACGCGCAAGCTCAGCTCGCGAACACTCCTTGACGGTTTTACCCAGGCGGTCAACGAAGAGGAAGCTGCTTTTGAGCGGACTGATGTAGGACAGCCTGGCCGGTCGACGCGTGTCATCGTCGCCTTTCTCGCGAAATTCCACCCAGGTTCCTTCCTTAAGGTTGTCAGCGAGTTCGGCGTCCTTCGCGTCGCCTTTGGCGCGAGCAGTGCCGGCCGCGCGCGCGTCCCCAAGTTCAATTTCTTTGACCTGGACCTCACCGCGACCAAACGGGTTCTTGATGGTGAGGGTCGTGGTGAAATCCAACGAATCCGAATCCGCCACTGGGGCTGCGGCGGGGGCGCGCGGCTTACCCGCCGTTTCCGGGATCGGCTGAACTGCTTTCTTGGGCACCGGCACGGGTTTTCCGGCGGGCGCGGCATCGGGTTTCGCCGGGATGTTCTCAACGCTGGCGTCCTGTGCCGCGGCGACTTCGCCTTCTCCACCCATGCTCATCGCTCCGGCATGGAGATTGTTCAGATCGGAGAAAAAGCGCGCGCAAACGGCATCTTCAACGCCGGCTATCTTCAGGCCGGCAGCCAGACGCTTGAGCAGTCCCGGCACTTCCGTGGCCATCTTGCTGCGCTCCTCAGGCGTATGCTTGGCCTGGACGCTCCAGATAAGCAGATCCATGGTAGCGAGCGAGTTCTTCCAGGCATGGCTGTGTTGGCCGCGCTTGACATGGACCACCAGCAGCAACTTGACCCATTGTTGCACGAGAAACTCGATCACCGGACGTGGCATCTCACCAGCCTGGATGCGAGCCTTGACCTCGAATTGGGCCATGGTTTTGGAGACGGCGAGGTTTTCCTTTTGTTCGATTTGCTTCGCGGCGGACCGCGTCTCCTCTTCGACGCGCTGATCCTCTTCGACGGTGAGAATCTGCAACCGCTCGCGCACGACGTCGAAAATCTCCATGCTGTCCTGGAAGCCGCTTATCAGTTCCTGGATGATTGCCTCCAGGCGCCCAAACAAGGGGTTGGAGGCGTTGAAGTCGGCAGGCAAGCGAATCGAAATTTCACCCAGGGTATCGAGCAACCGCCGGGCGGGATGGTTTTTCTGGGAGAAGAACGCCTTGTCCGCAATTGCGACCTTGAGCATCGGGATCTGCATCCGGCCGATGAGCCCCTTCACGGCAATGGGGATCTTGGGATCATCGAACAATTGATCGAACAACATGGCGACGATATCCAGCGTCATGACGTCCAACTGGTTCATGCCGGTGCCCAGACTGGTCGCCTTCAGTTCGTGAAGGACATTCGCCGTGCCCGGTTCGTCAACAGAGGCCACCAGTGGGACGCCACCGTCCGCCACGGCCTTGACGTCGCCGTGTTGGATGCGCGTGAGAAAATTCATCAATTCCGCGCCCTGGAGCACCACCAGTGGGGTCCCGTCCGCCCCGACTTCCGCACCACCAGAAGAGGGCATGCCCAGAGTGGGTGGAAACCCGGATAGTGCAGCTACACTTGGCGCGGGCGCGCCGGTTCCGCCGACGGCGCCCGGTTGAGTCATCGCCTTGAGGTTACTGGCGAGCAGGTTTTGCAGGACTGAGAAAAAGTCCGGCTCGCCACCCGGCACTCTGTCGGCAGCATGCGCGACGGCTCCGGGCAACTCCTCGCCCGCCCGCGCGTCAGGGGACGGCACCTTGCTGCCCTCCTGGCCGCGTGAGACACGGTATCGGATTTTGGGGAGGATCGAGTTTTGCACCAACAATGCATTCGCGGCCTTATAGACGGAGCGGATATCGTCGAGCACATGGTCGTCGAACAGCTTGAGGAAGACCATCCGTACCCTGACGTTCGAATCAACGTGGCGGCACGTAAGCTTGAATGCATCGCAGATCGCCTGCGGACTAAAGGGGTTATCTTCCGCCTCCAGGTTGGCGTCGCCGAGCAGCACACCCACTCGCTGATCGAGGGCGACGAGTTCCTCGTCGCAGTACAGACGCAACTTGGTTGCCATGTCGTTGAGCTTGAGCGTCTCCTTGAGATCATCTTCGCCCACCAGATCGAGCTCGAGTGAAGACAAGTCGAATTCGGAGAAACTCTGGCCCATTTTTTTTATCCGGTTGCTGCGTGCCTGGAACTCCCGCAGATAGTGCGCCCGGAACAGCTCCTCGATGGTTTTGCGCTGGGCAAGCGCCCTGTCCTTGGCCTCCAAATAGAGCGTTCGCTCGTCACCATCCTGGGTTTCATTGATAAGAGCCGAAATCGTGTCGTCCAGTTTGTCGAGCATGCCGGCCAACGCCTGAGCCAGACGCTCGCAAACCAAGTCACGACTTTGCGCCAGAAGGCTGTCGAACGGCATCGCCTGCTTCGCCGTAGCGGGTAGATCCGAATTGGTCATATGCGGCTCTTCTGAATATTGAGTGAATTATGCGGCATATGGGTCGATGCGGGAGAAGTCGAGTCTGTCGGCAGGATTAAGGGGCTTGGCTAAGCCAACTTCCGCAGTTGAGCGCTGGGCTTTATGGAAGATCAAAGGGTTGGGTTGCAAAGTCGGTCTGGCTCGATTAGCGTAGCCGCATTGCACCCACCTTCGGGTGGATATGCTCACACGGAACCGAACAAGCTGCTCAAACCGATCGCGCGTACAACGCGCTCCGGTTTAGCAGCGGCGTTAAGGAAGTTCCACAGTTTCTCGCCAGTGCCCAGATTCATCCTGTCCGGCACGCCAAAAAGGACGCAACCCAAAACACTCTGGCCGCTCCAATTTCGAAACGATGGAAACAGCTTGAAATTTCGCGACACAGGTCCAACCTGCAATTGATCGTCCCAGACTGAAGCGGGTGCACCCGGGTGTTATCATTACCCCGCGCGAGAAACCAGTTCAGCCATGTCCGTCACTATCAAGTCTCCGGAAGAAATCGAGAAAATGCGCGTCGCCGGCCGTCTCGCGGCGGAGGTGCTGGACTTCATCGGCCCACACGTCCGGCCCAACATCACCACCGACGAACTCGATGCGCTTTGCCATGACTACATGGTGAACGTGCAGCACACGGTACCGGCCCCGTTGAACTACGCGCCTCCGGGTTACCAACCCTATCCCAAGTCCATCTGTACCTCGGTCAACCATGTCGTCTGCCATGGCGTACCGGGAGCGAAGAAACTCAAACCGGGGGACGTCGTCAACATCGACATCACGGTGATCAAGGACGGCTTTCATGGCGACACCAGCCGCATGTTCTATGTCGGCGATCCGTCGATCCAGGCACGCAGGCTTGCGGAAATAACATACGAGTGCATGTGGCGCGGCATCCAGGTAGTCAAACACGGGGCCTATCTCGGCGACGTTGGCGAGGTCATTCAGACACACGCGGAAGAACACGGGTTCTCGATCGTGCGCGAATTCTGCGGCCATGGCATCGGCAGGAAATTCCACGAGGAACCACAGGTGCTCCACTACGGCCGCGCCGGAACCGGGATAAAGCTTCAGTCCGGAATGATTTTTACCGTCGAGCCGATGATCAACGCAGGCAAGGCCGGCATTCGTCAACTCGCGGACGGCTGGACCGTCGTCACCAAGGATCATTCGTTATCGGCGCAGTGGGAGCACACGGTGCTGGTAACGGACAGCGGATTCGAAGTGTTGACAGTGTCGTCCGGTGCGCCGCCACCACCGTCGTTCATTGCGTAGATGCCGTCCGCAACTGCCCCGCGCGTTGCGCGGACTACCGCACTTTCCTCAAACGTAAACGACTGGCGTCAATCACTCGCACAAGGGCGCGCGGCGCTGAAGGCGGCTTTCGGCGACAAGCCCGATGCGGCGAAAGCTTTGCAACGACAATGCGCGCTGGTGGACGAGGCGCTCAGGGCAATCTGGAGCGAAACCGGGCAATCAGACGAACCGGCTTTGATCGCGGTCGGCGGATATGGTCGCGGCCTGCTCTACCCTTATTCCGACGTCGACGTTTTGATACTGCTTCCCGACGAAGTCGGGAATAGCGCGCGCGCCAGCGTCGAAGCGCTGGTCGGCGTGCTCTGGGACATCGGTCTCGAAATCGGCCACAGCGTGCGCACGATCGCTGAGTGCCAGGACGAGGCGCGACGCGATGTAACCGTTCAGACCACATTGCTCGAGTCGAGACTCATTGCCGGCAATCGGAGACAGTACACGCGCTTCGCTAGTGCAATCATCAAAGACCTCGATGTCGCGTATTTCGCCGAGGCCAAGCTGCTCGAACAACAACAGCGACACACGCGCTTCAACGATACCGCCTATAACCTCGAGCCGAACATCAAGGAAAGCCCGGGTGGTCTGCGCGACCTGCAGAACATTCTCTGGATCGGCCGCGCCGCCGGTCTCGGAGACAGCTGGCTGGATCTCACGCGGCAGAAAATACTGACCCGAGAGGAAGCGCGACAGCTCAAGCGCCACGAAGCCACGCTCGCCGTGTTGCGCGTGCGCCTGCACTATCTGACCAACAGGCGCGAAGACCGCCTGTTGTTCGATTTCCAGGCCGCGCTCGCCAAGGAGTACGGACTGGCCGACACGCCGGCCCGCCGCGCCAGCGAGCAATTGATGCAACAGTTTTACACGACCGCAAAGGCCGTACAACTGCTCAATACCATCGTCTTGCAGAACCTGCGGCGGCGGATCTTTGCCGTATCCTCGGCGGAGCCTCGCGATCTGAACGATCGCTTCCGCATCAACGCGGAATTGCTCGAAGCCAGCCACGGTCTGTTCCAGCGCCAGCCAGCCGCGATTTTCGAAGCCTTCCTGCTGCTGCAGGACCATCCGGAACTCAAGGGCTTTGCCGTCCCGACGATGCGCGCCCTGTGGCACGCACGCGACCATATCGGCGCCGCGTTTCGCCGCAGCCCGGAGAATCGCGCGCTCTTCATGGAAATTCTGCGCCGCCCCACGGGCATCACTCACGCGCTGCGACGAATGAATCAGTATGGAGTGCTCGGCCGCTATATTCCTGCCTTCGGGCGCATCGTCGGGCGCATGCAGCACGACCTGTTTCATGTATACACGGTGGACGAACACATCCTCATGGTGGTACGCAATCTGCGCCGCTTCACAGTGCCGGAGATGGCGCATGAATATCCGCTGTGCAGCCGGCTGATTGCGGAATTCGAACGTATCGAATTGCTCTATCTCGCCGGGTTTTTCCACGACATCGCCAAAGGCCGCGGTGGCGATCATTCCAAACTCGGCATGGCCGATGCCGCCAGGTTTTGCCGCGCGCATGGCCTGTCGAAGGACGATACCGAACTCGTCACCTGGCTGGTCGAGCAACATCTGATGATGTCCGCCACCGCACAGAAGCAGGACTTGTCGGATCCGGACGTCATCCGGGCTTTCGCCGATAAGGTACGAAATGACCGGCGGTTGGTGGCGCTATATCTGCTCACTGTGGCGGACATCCGTGGCACCAGCCCGAAGGTCTGGAACGCCTGGAAGGCGAAACTGATCGAGGACCTGTTCCGTACCACGCGCAGGTTGCTCAATCCGGGCTCGGTTCCGGCGGAGAATACGCTGCAGGCCCGCCAGGAACGCGCCCTTGTCAAATTGCGCGCGTACGCGATTCCCGAAGATGCGCCCAGCAAGTTATGGGACAAGCTCGACGACAGCTATTTCCTGCGCCACGACGAGGAGGATATCGTCTGGCACACGCGGCTGCTGAATTATCGCGTCGACACTCCGGTGCCGATAGTGAAGGCGAGACTGTCGCCGATCGGCGAGGGATTGCAGGTGATGATCTATGCGCCGGACGAGAAATCCCTGTTCGCCCGCATATGCGGTTTTTTCCAGAGCATCAGTTTCAGCATCGTCGAGGCCAAGATCTACACCACCCGCCACGGCTATGCGCTGGACAGCTTTCAGGTCATGGATCCGGCGCGCGCCACGTCGCACTACCGCGACCTCATCAGCTACATCGAACATGAACTCGAGACACAGCTTCGAGCACACGGCGAATTGCCGGCACCATCCAAAGGCAGGCTGTCGCGCCAGGTGAAATACGTACCGATGACGCCGGAAGTTCATATCCGTCCGGATGAAAAAGGCGCGTACTACTACCTGAACGTCGTCGCGGGGGATCGCCCCGGCCTGCTATACCGGATTGCGCGGGTGCTCGACGATCACGGGATCAATCTCTACACGGCGAAAATCAATACCCTGGGAGAACGCGCCGAAGACACCTTCCTCGTCAGTGGCGACGCATTGCGCGATACCAAGAAAGTGGTGCGCCTGGAAACCGAACTGGTGCGGGAGCTGCAGCCCTAGCAAGTGCCATGGGGAAGTTTAGTCGTCCGCTATGTGCTGTCCGGGAAACAATTCCTCGTTGAATCCAAAATCGCGCAGGTCGCGAATGCGCATCGGGTAGAGAATGCCTAACAGGTGATCGGTCTCATGCTGGACCACGCGGGCATGAAATCCGGATACCGTGCGATCGATGGTATTGCCGTACTGGTCGAAACCGCGATAGCGCACCTGGCTGTAGCGCGGCACGACGCCACGCATGCCGGGCACTGACAGGCAACCTTCCCAGCCTTCTTCCATCTCCGCCCCTATCGGATCAAGCGTCGGATTGATCAGCACGGTATAGGGCACTTCCTCAGCGTCCGGATAGCGCGGGTTGGCGCCGACCCCGAAAATCACGACCTGCAGGCTCACCCCGATCTGAGGCGCGGCGATTCCGGCGCCATTTTTCGAACGCATGGTGTCGTCCATGTCCTGCAGCAGTGCATGCAGTTCCTGCGTGTCGAATTGCACCACCGGTTCAGCCCGCTTGAACAGGATGGGATCGCCCATCCTCAGCACCGGCTTAATCATCGTTTTCCACCAGTTTCTCGAGCAGCGAGCGCACTTTCACCATCGACGCCTTCAGCACGGCATTGATCTGATCGAGATGAATCGCCTCGCTGCTGTCGCCCCGACCCGCGGCGTGATTCACCACCACCGCGACGGCCGCGTAGGGCAATCCGATCTCTCTCGCCAGCACCGCTTCCGGCATGCCGGTCATGCCGACCATGTCGGCACCGTCGCGCTCCAGACGGTCGATTTCCGCAGCGCTTTCCAGCCGCGGCCCTTGCGTGGCCGCGTAGACGCCACGGCTCACGATCGCCTGCCCTGCCGCTGCCGCCGCCCTCAACAATCTGGCGCGCAGCTCTTCGCAGTAGGGATGCGTGAAATCGACATGCGTCACCGGTTGATCGGGACCCTCGAAAAAGGTGTGCTTGCGCCCCCACGTGTAGTCCAGCACCTGGTGCGGAATGGCGAGTGCACCGGGCGGGAGGTCGGAGCGAATCCCGCCGACCGAGGCGACCGATACGACCCGTCCGGCGCCTTCCGAATGCAGCGCCCAGATGTTGGCGCGATAGTTGACCTCGTGCGGCGGAATCGTATGACCGTATCCGTGGCGCGCGAGAAACACGACATCGCGCCGGTTCAACTTGCCGAACGTCAGTGCGCCCGAAGGATCGCCGAATGGCGTGCGCACCACCTGGCGGCGCGTGACTTCAAGATTGGAGAGCTGGGTCAGGCCGGTGCCACCTATGATTCCGAGCAATGCTTTTCTCCTCAGGACTTCAGCGCGTAGATCGCAGGCAGGTTGCGCCAGGTTTCATGGGCGTCCATGCCGAATCCGAACACGTATCGATTCGGGACGGTCAAGCCGACGAAGTCCGCCCGGATCGGTTTTTCCCGTCCGATGTCCTTGTCGGCGAACACCGCGCTGTGGAATGCGGCCGCACCTTCGCCGAGCATATGATCGCGGATCGCCGCCAGCGTGTTGCCTTCATCGAGAATGTCGTCGAGGACCAGCACCGTGCGTCCGCGGAAATCGACGTGCGGCTTCGTCTTCCACTGAATCTGGCCGCCTCGTGTCTTGCCATCGTAACGGGTCACGTGCAGGTAATCGAACTCCAGAGGAAAATGCAGCAACGGCAGCAGTTGTCCGGTGAACACCACCGCTCCCCCCATGACGGGCATGACCAGCGGATGGGCATCGGCAAGCTTCGCCGTGATGTCGATGGCCAGACGTCTGACCGCACGATTGACCGTATCCTCGTCATGTACAAGCTCGGCATCGCGCAGCATCTGCCAGGCTTGATCCCTAGTTAGCATCCGGTCCGATCCCTTTGCTCTCGGCATTCAGCGAATCGAGAAAACCGCGAAATTCATCACCGATCTCCGGGTGACGCATCGCATAGAGCACGTTCGCCTGCAGGTAGCCGAGCTTTGAACCGCAGTCGTAACGCACGCCCTGAAACTCGTACGCTAGCGCGCGCTGCTTGTTCAGCATCGAGGCTATGCCGTCCGTCAGTTGTATCTCCCCGCCTGTTCCTGGGTTGACCTTCTCGAGATGGTCGAAAATTTCCGGCTCGAGCAGATAGCGGCCAACCACCGCAAGCGTGGAAGGTGCGACCTCGGGTTTGGGCTTCTCGACGATGCCGGTAATTCGATGCATGCCGCGCTCTCCGGGCTCGGTCCTGACGATCCCGTAGCTCGACGTTTCTTCCCGCGCGACGGTCTGAACCGCGAGTACGGAGCAGCGCTCGCTGGCGTAGACGTCCACCATCTGCTTCATGACCGGAGGATCGCCGTCGATCAGATCGTCGGCCAGGATCACCGCGAAGGGTTCGTTACCGACCACCGGCCGCGCGCAAAGAATGGCGTGGCCCAGACCCAATGCTTCGGTCTGACGAACATAGATGCAGCTGACATTCTTAGGCAGGATGTCATGCACCTGCTCCAGCATCTTGTGTTTGTTGCGGGCGGCAAGCTCTGTCTCCAGTTCGTAGGCTTTGTCGAAATGATCCTCGATAGCGCGCTTGTTGCGGCCGGTAATGAAGACCATCTGCGTGATTCCGGCCGCGACCGCTTCCTCCACGGCATACTGGATCAGCGGCTTGTCCACAACCGGCAGCATTTCCTTCGGACTCGCTTTGGTGACGGGAAGAAAACGCGTCCCCATTCCGGCGACCGGAAAAACCGCTTTGGTGATTTTGTTCAATTTTTCTCCTTGCAGCTCCAGATTGACAGCACCGCAGGTTATTCAAGCAATTCTAACAACCCTCTTTCGTCCAGCACAGCGACACCCAGTTCCCGTGCTTTCTCCAGCTTCCCGCCGGCATCCGCGCCTGCTACGACATAGTCAGTTTTCTTCGATACGCTGCCCGCCACCTTTCCGCCTTTTGCTTCAATGCGTTCTTTTGCTTCTTCCCGAGTCAGATTCGGCAGCGTTCCGGTCAGCACGAAAGTCTTTGCTGATAGAGGCAGTTTCGCAGTCTGGTTGACTTCTGTCTCCGGCCAGTGCACACCGCCGGCGCGCATCTGTGCGATGATTTCATGATTGTGGGGCTCGCCGAAGAAATGAGCGATGCTCTGCGCCACGACCGGCCCCACGTCCGGCGCTTGTTGCAGTTCTGCTTCATCGGCCCGCATCAGCAACTCCAGCCTGCCGAAATGGCGCGCCAGGTCCTTGGCGGTCGTTTCGCCAACGTTGCGAATACCAAGCGCGAAAATAAAGCGGGGCAACGTCGTCTTTTTGCTTTTTTCGATCGCTTCGAGCACGTTCGTGGCCGACTTCTCGGCCATTCGCTCCAGATTCGAAAGCGTCTGCAAATCGAGCCGATAGAGATCCGCCGGCGTTTTCACCAGGTTCGCGTCAACCAGCTGATCGACCAACTTTTCACCCAGCCCTTCGATATCCATTGCGCGCCGTCCGGCAAAATGCAGCAACGCCTGTTTGCGCTGCGCCGGGCAGAACAAGCCCGCAGTGCAGCGGGTCACGGCCTCGCCTTCGAGTCGTTCGACGCGGGAACCGCAGACAGGGCACTTGTCCGGCATCACGAATTCACGAGCATCGGCCGGGCGCCGTTCCCTGACTACGCTCACCACCTCGGGAATGACATCGCCGGCGCGACGCACGACCACATGATCGCCTATTCGCACGTCTTTGCGCCTGACCTCATCTTCGTTGTGCAACGTGGCATTGGTAACCGTTACGCCGCCGACGAATACCGGCGCCAACCGCGCTACCGGGGTCAAGGCGCCGGTGCGCCCGACCTGCACGGTAACATCCAGCACCTGCGTGATTTCCTCCTGCGCCGGAAACTTGTGTGCCACCGCGAAGCGCGGGGCGCGCGATACGAAGCCGAGGCGGACCTGGCTGCGCAGATCGTTGACCTTGTATACCACGCCGTCGATTTCGAACGGCAACGCCGGACGTCGTTCGCCGATTGCGCGATAGTAGTGCAGCAAACCTTGCACGCCTTCGACGATATCGCGTTCGTGTGTCACGGGCAGATGCAGCAACTCCAGATAGTCGAGTTGGTGGCTGTGCGTGTCATCAGGTACATCCCTGGTCGATCCTACCCCATATGCAAAAAATGTCAGGCGCCGCGAGGCGGTAATGCGCGAATCGAGCTGGCGAAGCGCGCCTGCGGACGCGTTGCGCGGATTGGCGAACTCCTTTTCTCCCCGGTCGCGTTGTTCCTGGTTGAGTGTCTCGAAATCGCGCTTGAGCATCAGGACCTCGCCGCGGACCTCGAGCAGACGCGGCGGCTTTGCGCCCGCCAATCGCAGCGGAATGGCACGCACCGTACGCAAGTTTGCCGTTACGTCTTCGCCGGTATACCCGTCGCCGCGCGTGGCGCCCATTACGAACAATCCATCCTGGTAAGTCAGACTGATCGCCAGACCGTCGAATTTCGGCTCCACCGCATACTGGATCGGCCCATCGGCCTGCAGTGCCTCTCGCACGCGCCGATCGAAGGCCTCAACCTCGGTCTCGTCAAACGCATTGTTGAGCGACAGCATCGGCGTCGCATGAGTGACTTGTTTGAACGCCGCGAGAGGTGCAGCGCCGACGCGCCGGGTGGGGGAGTCGGACCCGGACAGTTCAGGATATTGCATTTCCAACGATTGCAATTCGCGGAACAGCCTGTCGTATTCCACATCCGGAATGGACGGAGAGTCCTTGACGTAATAGTTGAAGTTGGCGAGTTCGATTTCGTGTCGCAGCCGGGCGGCGCGAGCAGCTGTCTCGGACGGTACCGACATCAGGAGAACAGGCGTAACGCGAGCGGACTACCGGCCTCGATGCCGCGTTGTTCCATGGCTGTATAAATGGCTCGCAATTGCGTTCGAATCCGGGCGAGGCCGGAATCGTTCAGCAAAACGCGATTGTCATCGGCCAGCGTCCCGTCGAGCGAATCGGCAAAGCTGCGGCTCATCGCCACCATCCTGTCGAAGACGCGCAGACCGTTTGCGATCCGCGGCACGTCGAGCAGGAAGGTAATTCCCGGGGTGGTGATATTGCGGATGCGGTCGATCAGGAACGGCTCGGACTCCTGATTGTCGAGCGAGAACAATGCACCGCCCTGCTCATCGTGACAATGGAAGACCCCGCTTGACTGCAATTGCAGCCCGGCCGCCTCGGCGAGCGCACGGATCTTGGTGCCGTGGAATACCTGTCCCGTATTGGCGATGACGTTGATCCCGACCAGAACGTCGACATCGGCGCAGAATTCGTCCAGCGCAACGGCCTGCTCGAGCGCCGGCACGAAGTCCGGCAATTCGGCGATCGCCGCCATCTCGCTCGCCGCATTCCTTACCGCCTCGCCAAACTCCCGCAACTGCTGGTCATTGACAGGCCCGGACCGGTCCACGAGCTGGAGCGCGACACATACCGAGGTATAACGGGCATCATCCGGCGTCAGCGCCTCCCAGGACTTTGTTTGGTAATTGAGCCCGACGAAACTGATCCTGCGGCTCAAACCGGGCAGGTTCTGTTGCATCCTGACGAGTTTTTCCACGGCGATAAACTCAGCAGCCCGGATCTCGGCGATATAATCGATTTCCGCTTGAGGTACGCCTCCAACCGTAAATTTCGGAACACCGGCAGACGCCGGCATGGCGACTTCCGATGCAGTATCGAGGTGAGGCTCCATTCGAGGTTCCATACTCGGTTCGATGCGCGGCTCATCGAGCGAATGCTGCTGCGACGGTGCGGATGCCGTTGCGGAAACGGCCCGCATGACGGGATGGTTAAGGAGTACATCGTCGTGCCGGCCGGGAAACGCTTCCTCTCCGCGCTGCCGAAACTGACGTTCCTGCCACCAGTTGAACGCCACCACGGCGGCCACCACCAGCACTCCGAGCATCGCCAGGCCGATCTGCAAATCACTCATCGCTCTTCCCCTTGCGTCCGGGTGTGATGGCGCCGGATCAAGCCGCAGCCTCTTCGCGCATACGCAGCGCTTCTTCGACGTCAACCGCAACCACCCGCGAGACGCCCTGCTCCTGCATGGTGACTCCGATCAGTTGGCTAGCCATTTCCATGGTGATCTTGTTATGGGTGATGAACATGAACTGGGTGTTGGCGGACATTTTTTTCACCAGACCGCAGAATCGTTCGGTGTTGCTGTCGTCCAGTGGCGCATCGACTTCGTCCAGCAGGCAGAATGGCGCCGGATTGAGCTGGAACATCGAGAACACCAGCGACAAGGCGGTAAGCGCCTTTTCCCCGCCGGACAACAGATGAATCGATGCATTGCGCTTGCCCGGCGGGCGCGCGATCACCTGCACCCCGGCATCGAGAATCTCCTCGCCGGTCATCAGCAGCTTGGCCTCGCCGCCGCCGAACAACACCGGGAACATTTCCCCGAAATGTTTATTGACCGTATCGAACGTCTCCTGCAGGCGCTCACGGGTCTCGCGGTCGATCCTGCGAATCGCGGTCTCCAGGGTTCCCACCGCTTCGGTCAGATCCTGCGATTGGGAGTCCAGATAAGTCTTGCGCTCCCGGGCGGTCGACAGTTCGTCCAGCGCAGCCAGATTGACCGCGCCCAGAGCAGCCATGTCTTCGTTAAGCCGGTTGATCTCGCCCTGCAGCCTGCTGGCGCGCACGCCCTCCTCGAGCAACGGCAGCAGTTCTTCTTCATTGGCCTGCGCCTCCGCCAGCTGGCTGGCGTAGCTTTCTTCGGCCAGTCGCGCTTCCTGCTCCTTGAGCCGGAGTTCGTTGATGCGTTCGCGCGCCGGCGCGAGTTTTTGCTCGGAAATAAGACGCTCCTGTTCTGTCGCGCGCAATGTGTGCTCGGCGCCTTCCAGTTCCTCGCGCGTCTGCTTCAGCGCCTGTTCGCGTTCGCCGCGCAAGGCGAGCTGCTGCTGCAATTGTTCCTGCAATCCCGTCTCATCGGTTCGGGATACTTCCTGCGTCAGGGCTTCCGCATCGCTTTGCAACCGCGCAAGCGTCTGAGACAAGACTTGAAGAGAAGAATTTATATCTATGATCTTATTATTTATAGTCTTCTCTAGATAGAGCGCCTCCTGGTGTTGGCGCTCGGCCTGCTGTGCGAGGGTCCGGCTGGCCTGCAACGCCGATTCGGCTTCCGCGTGAGCCTGCCTCGCAGCCTCAACGCCGCCATGCATGGCCGCCTTGCCGGAGCGAAGCGCTTCCATTTGCCGCCCGGCTTCCTCTTGTTGCGCGGATTCGCGTGCGGATTCCGCATCGATTTCCGCAAGCTCGCGGACGATCTGCTCGCCGCGGGCTTTCAGTCGCTCGGCGAGCTGCGACAGCCGAACGTGGTCCAGTTTCAGCTGATGTCGGTTTTCCTGGAGATCCGATACCTGCCGCCGCAGGCGATCAGCCTCGTCCCTGCGCTCTTCAAATTCGATTTTCTGTGAAGACGCAGCTCGATTCAGCTCACCGAGCCGGGCATCCGACGCGGTATGCTCGGCGAACAAGGCTTCGATTTCGCGCTGGCGGGACAGGATGCCGTGAACCTCGGAATCGGCGGCATGAAAACTGACACTGGTCGACGTGAACACATGGCCCTGGGCACTGACCAGCATGGCGCCGGGCGGCAATTTTCCAGCGACTTCCATGCCCTGCTGCGGATGGGGCAGGACGTAGACTCGCGCCAGCCAGTCGGCGAGCACGCCCGCCAAACGCGCATCGGTGCAGGTCACGTAGTCGGTCAGCCGTTCCAGCCCGGATGGCGCGGGCTCATCGACCACCGAACCGGCAGTAACACGGTGGAAGGAAAGTTTGCCCGGCGGCGGCTCGGAGAGCCAACCGTGCGCCTGCCCCAGATCGGTCAGCCCGATGCTGTTCAGGCGTTCGCGCAGGACCGCTTCGAGGGCGTCTTCCCAACCTTCGCGAATGCGTATGCCCTGCCACAGATGCGCATTGCGGCGCAGATCGTTGCGATCCAGCCAGGGCTCCAGTTCGCCTGAGCGGCTGACCTGTTCCTGGAGCGACTGCAGAGCGGTCAGGCGCGCATCGAGCTGATGCAGCCGTTGCTGCGTCTGCTCCGCGGTTTCTTCAGCCGTCTGCAAAGAATGTTCGAGCTTCGGCAACGCCGCCTCGCATTGCTCGAAAGCATCGCGTTGGCCGGCAAGCTGATGGTCAAGCTCGCGGATCTCGGATTCCAGCCTGACCAGTTCACTGAGGTTCGGTACTTCCAGGCCGTCGCGCTCTTCCTCCAGCCTGGCACGACGCGACGCGAGCTGCAGCAGCAGTTTTTCGGTATGGCCTTTACGGGCATCTTCCAGGCGCAATTGCTGCTCCGCCTGCGTCAGGACCTCCTGCGCCTGTGCGAGCAGCGCCTGGGCGCTGCGGTGATTTTCATCCGCCACCGGCAACGCTTCACGAGCCTCTCGCAGCGCCTCCCCGAACACGGCGAGCTGCTCTGTGGCCCCGGCCAAAGCGCGGCTATTGTCTCCACGCGCCGCCTCCAGCGATTGCAGCCGATCGCGCTGTTCCGCTTCCTGCCCGCGCAAGGAATTGAGTTGTTGCTCCGCGCGGCTACGGCTGTTGCGCAGGTACTGGACCTGCTGTTCGATGCGGGCGATCTCCGCGTTGACTTCGTACAGCTTGCCTTGTGCCGCATGCACGTTGTCCGATGCGCCGTAATGCCTCGTGCGCAGTTCCTCCACCCGTTTTTCCGCGTCGCGCAGCCGCGCCATTTCTGCTTCCAGCTCGATGCCCAATGCCTCGACGTCGCGGCCGATCTTCGCGCGTTGTGCCTGCGCATCGCGCTTGCGCAACGTCCACAACAACTGCTGGGTACGCTTGAGACTGGCTTCGAAGCCGCGGTATTTGCCGGCCTTCTCGGCTTGCGATTCCAGGTGCTCGAGCTGCTTGCCGAGCTCCTGGCGGATGTCGTCGACACGCAGCAGGTTTTCGCGGGTATCCTCCAGCCTCAACTCGGTTTCACGGCGACGCTCGCGATACTTCGATACGCCGGCTGCCTCTTCGAGAAAGCTGCGCAGGTCTTCCGGTTTCGCCTCGATGATGCGCGAAATCATGCCTTGCTCGATGATGGCGTAGCCGCGCCCGCCCAGGCCGGTGCCCAAAAAGATATCGGCGACGTCGCGGCGGCGCACATGCAGGTTGTTGAGAAAATAGGACGATTCGCCGTCGCGCTCGAGCACGCGCTTGACCGAGATCTCCGCGTACGCCGACCAGGTCCCGGCTGCCTTGCCGAGGCTGTTGTCGAATACCAGCTCGACGCTGGCACGGCCGACCGGCTTGCGATCGCCCGAGCCATTGAAAATGACGTCCTGCATGTTTTCGCCGCGCAACTGCTTGGCTGAGGATTCGCCCAGCACCCAGCGTATTGCGTCGATTACGTTCGATTTGCCGCAGCCGTTGGGGCCGACCACCCCGACCAGTTGGCCAGGCACCGGGATGTGGGTG
This sequence comes from Betaproteobacteria bacterium, assembly GCA_016194905.1. NCBI lineage: Bacteria > Pseudomonadati > Pseudomonadota > Betaproteobacteria > Betaproteobacteria bacterium. The sequence goes on along the minus strand of JACQAP010000024.1, from coordinate 18,403 downwards.
GGGTCAACGAAGGACTTGAAACCAGCGAGCTTGATGTGGGTGAGTCGCAATTTGTGCAGCTTTATAAAGGCTTATAATTTCAGCGGATGTCCATAAAACAAGCGCCTGGGGCCCTTAGCCTAAGGACCAGGCGCACGTTATTTCGTCGAGCATTTTAACAATGGAATGGCCTTCAGAGAATGCCGAGCAAGCCCTCTTTATCACTCGACACGTTTTCCAATCCAAGCCCCGGCCGGGATTATCTGATTCATATGGAAATTCCCGAGTTCACCTGCCTCTGTCCAAAAACCGGCCAACCGGATTTCGCCACGCTGCTCCTCGATTACATCCCCGACAAACAGTGCGTGGAGTTGAAGAGCCTGAAGCTTTACGTGTGGTCGTATCGAAATCAGGGGGCATTCCATGAAGCGGTGACCAACCGCATGCTGGACGATCTGGTCGCGGCCACCCAGCCCCGCTTCATGCGGCTCACTGCGCGCTTTTACGTGCGCGGTGGCATCTTCACAACCGTATCGGCCGAGCACAGCAAGAAGGGCTGGACACCAGCGTCGCAAATCGACCTCGCGCAGTTCGAACCCCAATCAGCCATGCGCTGACGCTTCCAGCCGCCCGGAACACAGGGCGGCGACCACCAGCATGGCACCCCCGAGCCAGTCACGCCAGCCGATTTGCTCGAAAGCGAGGAAATAGGACGAGGCAACGGCAAATACCAGTTCCGACAGCATGATGACGATTGCCCGGTTCGCCGTCGTACGCGCAAGTCCGAACTGAACCACCAGATTTACGCAGAACAGGATCACCGCGACAAGTCCCACCAGCAACCAGGTCCGTGCATCCATGGCCGCCAATGCCTGCATGGGATGCTCCGTCAGAATCGACACCGGCAAGGCGACCAGTGTTACGCCGGCCCAGACCGAGCCGGCTTTGATTGCCTCGTCGATTTCTCTGGCCTTGCGGCTCAATACGTTCGCCAGGGCGAAAGTCATTCCCGCGGCGACTCCAAGCCATTCTGCAGCCGTGTAGGGCAAAGGCCAACGTCCGCCTGGGTGTGCCATAACATCACGATTGCGCCCGCCAGCGAGAGCGCAATGACCACATATCCAGCCGGGCCCGCTCTTTCTCCAAGCAGCAGTCGCGAAAATATCAGTGTCCACAGCGGCGCGAGATAGAACAGCAGCATGACCCTGACGACTTCGCCATGAATCATGGCGAGCACATACCCGAGGTTGCAAAAACCGGCCGCAAAGGCCATCGCCACGAGCAGCCCGGGCGATTTGCGCAACTGCGCCCTCCTGCTCCGGAACAGGAGCAGGGCCGGCAGCAGCGCAATGAAATAGGTCAAAAACGAGGCCAGCGCACCGCCGACCCCGGCTGTCTGCAACACGCGGTAGGGATACCAGATCAATCCCCATACCAATGCCCCGGTCAGCAGGCACGAGACCACCGCTACGTTATTCTTCTTGGCTGTCACGCCCGCCCTTATAATTCGACCGCCCGTCCCAGACGAAGCAGTTCATTGCATCGATAATGGATCCGAACCTCTCGAGACTTCAGCCTTATCCGTTCCAGAAGCTGGCGACACTGCTTGCGGGTGTCACGCCGGACCCCTCGCTGCGTCCGATCAGCCTGTCGATCGGTGAGCCGAAGCACGCGACGCCGCAGTTCATCCGCGATGAGCTGATCGACCAGATCGGCGGATTGTCCGGTTATCCGGCCACCGCTGGAAGCGAAGCATTGCGCAACGCCATGGCCGGCTGGATCGAACGGCGTTACCGGATCGCCAAGATCGATCCCGTCAGGCAGGTATTGCCTGTCAATGGCAGCCGCGAGGCCTTGTTCGCGTTCGCCCAGGCGGTCGTCGATGGTTCGCGCGAGCGGCCCGCGGTAGTGGCGCCGAATCCGTTTTACCAGATCTACGAGGGCGCGATCATCCTCGCCGGGGCGGAACCGCACTTCCTCAACCTGCTGCCAGACAATGGATTCGCCCTCGATCTGCAACAGCTCCCGGAAGAAGTCTGGAGCCGGACCCAGTTGATCTATGTCTGCTCTCCCGGCAATCCCACCGGCAACGTCATGACGCTGGACGAGTGGCAGGCGCTTTTCGAACTTTCCGACCGCCACGGTTTCACCATCGCTTCGGACGAGTGCTACTCGGAGATTTACTTCAACGAGAACCGGCCGCCGCTCGGCGGGCTGGAGGCGGCACAGCGCCTGGGTCGCGGCGATTTTCGCAGGCTGGTCGTATTCAGCAGCCTATCGAAGCGCTCCAATGTGCCCGGCATGCGCTCCGGATTCGTCGCCGGAGACGTGGATATTCTCGCCAAATTCCTGCTGTATCGCACCTATCACGGCTGCGCGATGAATCCGGCGGTCCAGGCCGCCAGCGCCGCGGCGTGGAGCGATGAAAGACACGTCGTGGAAAACCGCCGGCTTTATCGGGAAAAATTCGAAAAGACGCTTGCCATCCTGTCACCCGTGATCGAGGTCGAAATGCCGGAAGCCGCTTTCTATCTCTGGCTGCGCACGCCGATCGCCGATACGGAGTTCACTAAACAGTTGTTCGAGCAATATAATGTCGCCGTCGTGCCCGGCAGTTATCTGGCACGGGAAGCGCATGGCATCAATCCGGGCCGGAATTTCATCCGGGTCGCGCTGGTTGCGCCGGTCGAGGAATGCCTCGAAGCGGCACAGCGACTGAAAGCGTTTTACTCTCAATTCGCAAAAGGGAAGAACAAGAATGACGGATTTGCAGTCAGTCATCGACAAGGCGTTTGAAAACCGCGCCGGCATTTCACCGAAAACCGCCGAACCCGCGCTCAAGGAAGCGGTTGCGGAGGTCATCACGCAACTGGATTCCGGCAAGCTGCGCGTGGCGGAAAGATCCGGCAAGGATTGGGTGACCCACCAGTGGCTCAAGAAGGCTGTGTTGCTGTCGTTTCGTCTGGAAGACAACGAAGTCGTGCGCGACGGTTACACCAATTATTTCGACAAGGTGCCGGCCAAGTTCGCGGACTACGGCAGCGCCGATTTCCGGGCTGGCGGCTTTCGCGTGGTACCGAATGCTGTCGTGCGTCGCGGCTCGTTCATCGCCAAGAACGTGGTGCTCATGCCCTCGTTCGTCAACATAGGCGCATACGTCGATGAAAGCACCATGGTCGATACCTGGGCCACGGTCGGTTCTTGTGCGCAGATCGGCAAGAATGTGCACCTTTCCGGCGGGGTCGGCATCGGCGGCGTGTTGGAGCCCGTACAGGCGAATCCGACCATCATCGAGGACGATTGCTTCATCGGCGCGCGTTCGGAGGTGGTCGAAGGCGTCGTGGTCGGCGAAGGTTCGGTCATTTCAATGGGTGTCTACGTCGGTCAAAGCACGCGAATCTACAACCGTGAAACCGGCGAGGTCCTCTACGGCAGAATTCCGCCGGGATCGGTCGTCGTCTCGGGGACTCTGCCCTCCCCGGACGGCAAGTACAGCCTTTATTGCGCGGTGATCGTCAAGCAGGTTGACGCCAAGACCCGCGCCAAGACGAGTATCAATGAACTGCTGCGCGGCATCTGATCGCGGCGGTTCGGCGATCCTGCAACATCATTTCGACTTGATTCAGTTCAATCACGAGTCAGCGAGGCCAATATGTTTCTGACACCTTTATTCAAGCTGATGGCAGAAAAGCAGGCGTCCGACCTGTTCCTGTCGGCCGGCGCCCCGGTATCGATCAAGATTCTCGGCACCATCATGCCGGTCAACCAGCAAATCATCGATCCGGAGACCTCACGCAAAGTCGCTTACGAAGTCATGAGCGACAAGCAGATCAAGGAATTCGAAGAGACCATGGAGATGAATTTCGCCCACGTGGTCCCCGACATCGGCCGATTTCGGGTGAACGTGTTCCGGCAGCGCGGAAACGTCGCCATGGTGATCCGCTTTCTCAAGAGCGGCACGGTGGGCATCGACAGGCTCAAACTTCCCGCGATACTCAAGGAACTGATCCTCGAAAAGCGCGGCTTCGTCGTCGTTGTGGGTTCCACCGGTTCGGGCAAATCGACCACGCTGGCAGCCATGATAGAGCACCGCAATGCGCTCCGGCCCGGCCATATCCTGACCATCGAAGATCCGATGGAATTCGTGTTCCGAAACGACAAGTGCGTGATCAACCAGCGCGAAGTCGGCACCGACACCCGTTCCTATGAAAACGCTCTGGTCAACGCAATGCGCGAAGCGCCGGACATGATGATGATCGGTGAGATCCGCGATCGCGAAACCCTGCAGCACGCGCTGCTCTACGCCCAGACCGGTCACCTGTGCATTTCCACGCTGCATGCGAACAACAGCTATCACGCGCTGAACCGGATCATCAACTTCTTCCCCTACGATGCCCGCACTTCGCTGCTGTCCGATCTGTCGATCAGCCTGCGTGCAATCATTTCTCAACGCCTGGTCAAGGCCAACGACGGCACCCTGGTCGCCGCAGTCGAAGTAATGCTGAATACCAAGCACGTCGCGGAACTGATCAAGAAAGGCGAAATCGACCAGATCCGCGAAGCCATGGAACAGAGCCTTTCGCCCGGTTCCAAGACTTTCGAGCAGGCATTGTTCGAGTTGTACATGGCCGGCACGGTGGCAAAGGATGAGGCGCTGAAGAACTCGGACTCGTCGACCAACCTGTCCTGGCTGATCAACAACTTCGAACAAAAGGCCGCCGGAAAACTCGGCGAAAGTCCGACCGGCCGCGTGATGGCCAAGCCCGGTGGCGGTTATTCGTTCAGCGAAATCAAGCTCAACGTGGATCAGGAAAAGAGCTGAACAAGTCCAAATTCCTGTTTCCGGTGCGCTTGCTGCCGGATGCCTCACTATGAAGTCTGCCACCTTCGACCTCGCTCGCGAGCTGATCTCGCGCGTTTCCATCACACCGAATGACGGCGGCTGCCAGGACTTGCTGGCGCGACGCCTGGCCGGTCTCGGCTTCAAGATCGAACGCATGCGCTTCGGCGACGTGGAGAATCTTTGGGCCCGCCGCGGCGGCAGCAAACCTCTGGTCTGTTTCGCCGGACATACCGACGTCGTTCCCACCGGCCCATTGGATCAGTGGCATTCCCACCCTTTCCTGCCGACGGTACGCGACGGTGTTCTGTACGGGCGCGGTGCGGCTGACATGAAATCCTCGATCGCGGCATTCGTTACCGCGATCGAAGCCTTTCTGGCGGAGCATCCCGATCATCCCGGTTCGATTGCGCTGCTGATCACGTCGGATGAGGAAGGTGTTGCGATGAACGGGACCGTCAAGGTCGTCGATGCCTTGCGCGCGCGCGGCGAAGCGCTGGATTACTGCATCATCGGCGAGCCGTCGTCCGTCACGATGCTCGGCGATACCATGAAAAACGGTCGTCGCGGCTCCCTTTCCGGTGAATTACTGGTGCGCGGCGTGCAGGGGCATATCGCCTATCCTCACCTTTCGCGCAATCCGATTCATCAGTTCGCGCCGGCTCTGGCCGAACTGTCCGCGGCGAAGTGGGACGATGGCAACGAATATTTTCCGCCGACGACCTGGCAGATTTCGAACATCACCGCCGGCACCGGCGCTACCAACGTAATTCCCGGAGAACTCCGCGTCTCGTTCAACTTCCGCTTCTCGACGGCCAGCACGGTGGAGGGACTCCAGGCACGCGTGCACGAAATACTGGACCGCCACGGCGTCGACTATGGTTTGACGTGGTCGCTGTCCGGCCGGCCGTTCCTGACGCCGAAAGGAAAACTGGTGGAAAGCCTGTCGCTTGCAGTCAAGACCGTCACCGGTCGCACACCGGAACTTTCCACCAGCGGTGGAACTTCCGACGGTCGCTTCATCGCCGATATTTGCCGCGAAATCGTCGAGCTCGGCCCGATCAACGCGTCGATCCACAAGCTCGACGAGCATATCGACCTTGCCGACCTCGAAGCGCTTTCCCGCATCTACCAACTGGCGCTCGCCAACATACTGGATGGCCGCTGAAGCACCCGCGAGGCTCAGGTCCGTTCGCGACTGGCTTCGGTTTACGGTCGCTCGTTTCAACGAAGCCGGCCTGCATTTTGGTCATGGCAGTACTAATGCTCATGACGAGGCGGCTTATCTGATCCTGCATACGCTGAAGCTGCCGCTCGATGAACTCGATCCCGTTCTCGACAGGCTGCTGACCACTGCAGAAATCGAATCGATCGAGGATATCGTGCGCAGGCGCGTCGACGAACGCGTACCAGCCGCCTATCTGACTCGCGAAGCCTGGCTGGGAGAATTCCGTTTTTACGTCGACGAGCGCGCGATCGTGCCGCGTTCCTACATCGCGGAGTTGCTGCGCGACGAGCTGGTTCCGTGGGTGAGCGACGACCAGCCGATCGACAAAGCGCTGGACCTGTGCACCGGCTCGGGCTGCCTCGCCATCCTGCTCGCCCTTGCATTTCCCGACGCCGAAGTCGATGCGACGGAACTATCCCCGGAGGCGCTGCAAGTGGCGGCACGCAACGTATCCGATTATGGCTTGCAGGATCGGGTGCATCTCGTCCGCGGTGATCTGTTTGCCGGCCTGACCGGGCGTTACGACGTGATCGTGTCCAATCCGCCTTATGTCAACCGGGCGTCGATGGAAGGCCTTCCTCAGGAGTATCGCGCGGAGCCGCAGATGGCACTCGCAGGCGGCGAGGACGGCCTCGAGATCGTACGCCGGCTTCTTGCGCAAGCCGGCGCGCATTTGAACGAACGCGGCGTTCTGATCGTCGAGATCGGGCACAATCGCGACACCCTCGAACGGGCATTTCCAACGCTGCCGTTTACCTGGCTCGAGACTTCGGGCGGTGCCGGTTTTGTCTTTCTGCTGACGGCGGCGGAGCTGCGTCGCTGACATCTTCATCGGCGACCCCGGGTGCACTACCCGCCCATTCCAGCAATTCGCTGATCTCGGCTTCCTTGAGTTCGATCCAGTTGCCGCGCTTGAGCCTCGGCGGCAACGCCACGATGCCGAAGCGCACGCGCATCAGGCGGCTCACCTGCAGCCCCAGCGCTTCGAACATGCGCCGCACGACGCGATTCCTGCCCTCTTTAAGAATCGCACGATACCAGCGGTTCCTGCCCTCGCCGCCCTGATCTTCCAGCACCTCGAACCTGGCCTCCCCGTCGGAAAGCCGCACGCCGCTTTTCAGTTCCTGCACCTGGGCGGGAGTCAGGCTGCCGAACAGTCGAACCGCATATTCGCGTTCGACTTCGAAACGCGGATGCATCAGTCGATTGGCCAGTTCTCCCGACGTCGTGAAGATCAGCAGGCCGCCAGTGTTGAAGTCCAGCCTTCCGACCGCCAGCCATTTGGCGCTGCGGATGACAGGCAGCTTTTCGAACACGCTGCGCCGTCCCTGCGGATCGTCGCGACTGACGATCTCGCCATCGATCTTGTGATAGACGATGACCCTCGGCAGGCGCGAAGTGACCTTGAATTTGATCTGGCGGCGTCCGACCTGGATCAGATCTTCGGTCGTAACGCGCATGCCGAGCATGGCCGGCTCACCATTGACCTTGACTTTGCCGGCTTTGATGATTTCTTCCATCGCGCGCCGCGAGCCCAGACCTGACTGTGCGAGGACCTTCTGCAGCTTCTGGGACCGGACGGTCGCCGGCGCCGCCGCTTGCAAAGGTGGGGACGGCGGCGGGGACGGGCCACGCTTGGCTGGAGGCCGCGCCGGCTTTCTGGAACCTTTTGCCACGGCAGGGGTGCTTTTCGGCGTGCGCCGCGGTGAAGCACGGCGCTTCGTCGATTCCGAACCGGGACTGGCCGCCATCAGGCAGGTCTCCGTTCTATCATCGCCTGCGCCAGTGTGCCGCTGTCGACATGTTCCAGTTCGCCACCGACCGGCAGCCCGCGCGCGATGCGCGAAACCTTCATGCCGCGCGCACCGAGCAATTCGCCCACGTAATGCGCCGTCGCCTCGCCCTCCACCGTGAAATTCGTGGCAAGAATCGTTTCCTTGACGATGCCATCGAGCGCGCGCTTGACCAGGCGATCGAGATGAATGTCCTTCGGTCCCACGCCATCGAGCGGCGAAAGCCTTCCCATCAGCACGAAGTACATTCCGTCATAGACCTGAGCCTGTTCCATCATCAGCAAATCCGCCGGTGTCTCCACCACGCAAAGCGCCGCCTGGTCGCGCCGCGGCGAACTGCAAAGTTCGCACACCGCCAGTTCCGTGAAGTTGTTGCAGCGTTCGCAATGCCTGACCCGGGTCAGCGCCTGATCGAGCGCGCGACCGAGCCGTTGCGCACCCCGGTGGTCACGCTGCAGCAGGTGGAAAGCCATGCGCTGCGCCGACTTCGGCCCGACGCCGGGGAGACAGCGCAGGGCTTCGATCAGTTCTTCGAGGGTGGACGGTGTTTTCATCGGGAAGTGAACGGTGATCGGCGAACGGTCAGCAGCAGATCCGTTCTCTGTTCACTAAAACGGAAACTTCATTCCGGGCGGCAAACCGAAGCCCGAGGTCAGCCCGCCCATCTTCTCCTGGGTTACCGTCTCCACTCGGCGCACCGCATCGTTGACCGCCGCAGCGATGAGGTCCTCGAGCATATCCTTGTCGTCGCCCATCAGGCTGGGATCGATATTCACGCGCCTGACGTCGTGGCGCCCCGTCATGGTGACCTTGACCATTCCGGCTCCCGCCTGACCTTCGACTTCCATCGCGGCGATTTCTTCCTGCGCCTTCTTCAGGTTTTCCTGCATCTGCTGGGCCTGTTTCATGAGACCCGCGAGTTGACCCTTCATCATATGTGGTTTCCTTACTGAACCGGTTTGATCGATGTATCCTTGACCCTGGCATCGAAATTCTCGACCAGCTCGCGTACGAACGGATCCGAGTCGATAGACTCGATGGCCTTGGCCAGTTTCGCCTGCCGCTCCTGGTTTTCAATTTCCGCGGGGGTCTTGCCGCTGCCGCCGGTCGAAATGCGCAGCCGCAGCTTACGGCCGAAGTAATCCCCGATTGCGGCCTGCAGCTTGTCGGTGTAGGCCTTTTCAAGAAGATGCTTATGCGCCTCGGGCACGACCAGGTCGATATTATCGCCTTGCAGCGCCCGGAATTCGCAATTGTCGCCCAGCATGCGCGCCATACCGCCGACCTTGATGCGCCCGACGAGATTTCTCCAGTCCGATAGCTCCGCTTCGATGGGTCGAGTACCTGCGACCGGCTGATTCGTTTTCTCGACAGCTCGCGGTTGCTCGACGACTCGCGTCACCGCAGGCTTTTCTGCATTCGGGGCAACCTTCCCGCCAGGCTCCAGCGGCAAAAAGGCCAGCATGCGCATCAATGTCATGGTGAAGCCGGCGAATTCATCCGGCGCCAGGCCGAGATCGCGCCGCCCGTGGATGGCGATCTGGTAGAGCAATTGCACATCCTCTTCGCTGAATGCGCGGCCAAGCGCAATAAGGGTGTCGCGCTCGGGTTCATCGTCGGCGAGCGCGTCGGGGACGGTCTGCGCCAGCGCTATCCGGTGCAGCAGCGTCGCGAGCTCCTGCAACGCAGTATCGAAGGACAGGCTGCGCGCCGCCATGCGATCGGCTTCGGCCAGCAGGGCCGGACCATCGCCCCGGGTCAGCGCGTTGAGTATCGAGAAGAGATAGCCGCGATCCACCGCGCCCAGCATCTCCCGTACCGAGGTCTCTTCGACTTTTCCCGCACCGTGCGCGATCGCCTGGTCGAGCAGCGACAATGCATCGCGCATGCTACCCTGCGCTGCACGCGCAAGCAGATTCAGCGCCGGGACTTCGAATGTCACATTTTCTTTGCCGAGCACGTATTCGAGCTGACCGCGAATCTGCGCCAGCGGGATCTGCTTCAGATTGAACTGCAGGCAGCGCGACAGGACGGTCACCGGAACTTTCTGCGGATCGGTGGTTGCGAGGATGAATTTGACGTGCGCCGGCGGCTCTTCCAAGGTTTTCAGCATCGCGTTGAATGCGGAGCGCGACAGCATGTGCACTTCGTCGATGATGTACACCTTAAAGCGCCCGCTGGTCGGCGCATACAGCGCGTTCTCCAGCAATTCACGCATGTTGTCCACCTGGGTATTGGACGCGGCATCGAGTTCGATCAGGTCCAGGAAACGACCGGAATCGATCTCGACACAGGCCGTGCACTTTCCGCACGGCGTGGCGGTCACGCCGGTTTCGCAGTTGAGCGCTTTGGCGATGATCCTCGCGAGCGTGGTCTTGCCGACACCGCGCGTGCCGGTCAGCAGGTAGGCGTGATGCAGCCGGTTCTGCGTAAGCGCGTTGCTGATCGCACGCACCACATGTTCCTGGCCGACCAGCTCGGTGAAATTTTTCGGGCGCCATCTGCGCGCAAGCGCGAGCGTCACATTGATCCTCTGAATCCTGACATAGTCATTTTGGCTGCGGCGTAGTGCATGGGAACGTGCTGCCCTTCACGCCTGCCACGGTTTGCCGACCTCAAATAAGGGTGGCGAGCCTTACCCCCGGCACTTGCAGAAAATAGCTGTGGCTGCTTCCTTCCGGACCTGACCAGATTCACTACCATGCAATGCGGGGAGGCCCGCCATTGAAACTCGTAAGGCGTGAGGCGAGAGGCGTGAGTCGATGGACGGCCGCGCTCGCGCGCCACCTCCGTAAGACCCCTCATTCCTCACCCCTCTCGCCTCACCATCGAAGTCGCTATGCGACTGCGACCGGTATCTTGCCTATCTTCGACTGCCATTCGCGCGGGCCGGTCTGATGCACCGAAGTGCCGTTGACATCGACCGCGACCGTGACCGGCATGTCCTTGACTTCGAATTCGTAGATCGCTTCCATCCCGAGATCGGCAAACGCGACCACGCGCGAGGACTTGATTGCCTTCGACACGAGGTAGGCGGCACCGCCGACCGCCATCAGATAGACCGCCCTGTGCTTGCGAATCGCCTCGATCGCCGCCGGGCCGCGTTCGGCCTTGCCGATCATGCCGAGCAATCCGGTCTTCGACAGCATGGTCTCCGTAAATTTGTCCATGCGCGTGGCCGTCGTCGGTCCGGCGGGACCCACTGCTTCGTCTCGTACCGCATCGACCGGCCCGACGTAATAAATGAACCGGTTCTTGAAATCGACACCCGCGGGAAGCCCTTCGCCCTTCGCCAGCAGGTCCTGGATGCGCTTGTGTGCCGCATCCCTGCCGGTCAGCATTTTGCCGTTCAGCAACAGCCTTTCGCCCGACTTCCAGCCGGCGATCTCCTCGCGCGTGACTTTAGCCAAGTCAACACGACGCGACGACGGCGCCGGCACCCAATGCACATCGGGCCAGCGATCCAGGCTCGGGGGATCGAGCCGCGCGGCGCCGCTGCCATTCAGCGTGAAATGCGCGTGGCGCGTCGCCGCACAGTTCGGAATCATCGCAACCGGAAGCGACGCTGCATGCGTGGGATAGTCGAGGATCTTCACGTCGAGTACGGTGGTCAATCCGCCCAGCCCCTGAGCGCCGATGCCCAGCGCATTGACCTTGTCGCAGAGTTCGACACGCAACTCTTCGATCCGGCTCTTCGGTCCGCGCCGCTTCAGTTCGTGCATGTCGATCGGGTCCATCAGCGATTCCTTGGCGAGCACCATCGCTTTTTCCGCCGTGCCGCCGATGCCGATGCCGAGCATGCCCGGCGGACACCAACCCGCGCCCATGGTGGGCACGGTTTTCATGACCCAGTCCACGATGCTGTCCGAAGGATTCAGCATCACGAATTTGGATTTGTTCTCCGAGCCCCCGCCTTTCGCCGAAATCTTCACGTCGACCGTGTTGCCGGACACGACCTCCATGTGGATCACAGCCGGGGTGTTATCCCTGGTGTTCTTGCGCCCACCGGCGGGATCGGAAAGAATCGAAGCGCGCAGCTTATTGTCCGGATGCAGATACGCGCGGCGCACGCCTTCGTTGACCATATCGGCGACGCTCATAGTCGCGCCCTCCCAGCGCACGTCCATGCCGATTCTCAGAAAGGCAACAACGATTCCCGTGTCCTGACAGATGGGGCGCTTGCCCTCCGCGCACATCCGCGAGTTCGTCAGGATCTGCGCGATCGCATCGCGCGCCGCAGGCGATTGCTCGATCCGGTACGCCTCGCCGAGGGTCTCGATATAGTCCATCGGATGGTAGTAGGAGATGTACTGCAGGGCGTCGGCAACGCTTTCGATCAGGTCTTCCTGGCGAATGGCGGTCATGGTACGGATGGGTGGAATGCGGGGCTTTCAGTGCGCGGCGCGCTGCGCCATCGCGATACGGCCAGTATACGCCATGACCCTACTTTGTGATTTGCTGTTCCTCGAATCCATCTATGTTTCACATTGCGTCGGCGTGGATGGGCGAATTTTACACTACGAAGAAAGCGATTCGAGACTCTTGGGGGTTGCGTGCGGAACTTCTCGCTATAATCCTTGGAAAGGATTTCCCACCCGTAGCCGAACAACAGAATAATTGGGGAGGATGCAATGAGCACGATCGAGTCGATCCTGCAGGAAAACAGAGTGTTCCCGCCAGCCGCGGATTTCGTCAAGCAGGCGAATGTTTCCGGCATGCCGGCCTACCAGGCCTTGTGCGCTGAAGCCGAAAAGGACTACGAAGGTTTCTGGGCGCGTCTGGCGAGAGAAAACATCCTCTGGCAAAAACCCTTTTCCAAGGTCCTGGACGACAGCAAAGCCCCCTTCTTCAAGTGGTTCGGCGACGGCGAACTGAATGTTTCCTACAATTGCCTGGATCGCCACCTCAACAGCCAGCCGAACAAGATCGCGATCATTTTCGAGGCGGACGACGGCACGGTCACCAAAATCACCTACAAGCAGCTTTACCACCGTGTTTGCCAGTTTGCCAACGGGCTGAAGTCCATCGGCGTCAGGACGGGCGACCGCGTCATCGTCTATATGCCGATGTCGATCGAAGTCGTCATTGCCATGCAAGCCTGCGCGCGCATCGGCGCGACGCATTCGGTCGTGTTCGGCGGCTTCTCGGCCAAAAGCCTTCAGGAGCGCATCATCGATGCTGGCGCTAACGCGGTGATCACCGCGGACGGACAGATGCGCGGTGGCAAGGAGATCGCCCTCAAACCCGCGATAGACGAAGCCCTGGCGATGGGCGGATGCGAAGCCATCAAGAATGTCGTGGTCTACAAGCGCACCGGCAGCGTAACCAGGATGGAATCGCCGCGCGACATCTGGTGGCACGATCTGGTGCAGAACCAACCCGACGGCTGCGAACCGGCCTGGGTCGGCGCCGAACATCCGCTGTTCATCCTCTACACGTCGGGGTCAACCGGCAAACCCAAGGGCGTACAGCACTCGAGCGCCGGCTACCTGTTGCAGGCGATGCTGACGATGAAATGGACGTTCGACACCAAGCCGGCAGACGTGTTCTGGTGTACGGCGGACGTCGGCTGGGTGACCGGTCATACCTATATTACTTACGGCCCGCTCGCGGTCGGTGCCACGGAAATCATGTTCGAAGGTGTGCCGACTTTCCCGGATGCAGGTCGATTCTGGAAAATCATCCAGGATCACGCGGTAACGGTGTTCTACACCGCACCCACGGCAATCCGCTCGCTGATCAAGGCCGGAGCCGACTTGCCGAAGAAATACAACCTGACCAGCCTGCGGCTGCTCGGCACGGTCGGTGAGCCGATCAATCCGGAGGCCTGGATGTGGTACTACAACACCGTCGGCGCCGGGCGTTGCCCGATCGTCGATACCTGGTGGCAAACCGAAACGGGGGCGCACATGATCACCCCTCTGCCCGGCGCCACGCCGCTCAAGCCAGGCTCCTGCACGATGCCGCTGCCGGGCATCATCGCCGCGATCGTCGATGAGACCGGGCACGATGTCGAGAAAGGCAAAGGCGGCATTCTGGTCATCAAGAAGCCATGGCCTTCGATGATCCGCACCATCTGGGGAGATCCGGAGCGCTACAAGAAAAGTTACTACCCGGAGGATTTCAAGGGCAAGTACTACCTTGCCGGCGACGGGGCAAGCCGCGACCTCGACGGCTATTTCTGGATCATGGGGCGAATCGATGACGTGCTCAACGTGTCCGGTCACCGGTTGGGGACGATGGAAATCGAATCTGCGCTGGTGGCGAACACGAAACTGGTTGCCGAAGCCGCGGTGGTCGGCCGTCCCGACGACCTCACCGGGGAAGCCGTCGTTGCCTTCGTCGTCACCAAGGGACCGCGCCCGACTGGCGACGAAGCCAAGCGCATGGCGCAAGAATTGCGCGAATGGGTCGGCAAGGAAATCGGTGCGATCGCGAAGCCCAAAGACATCCGCTTCGGCGACAACCTGCCCAAAACCCGTTCAGGCAAGATCATGCGGCGCCTGTTGCGCTCGATCGCCAGGGGCGAAGAAATTACGCAGGATATTTCCACGCTGGAAAATCCGGCGATACTGGAGCAGTTAAAGAAGGGAATGTAACTGCGGAACTCCTTGTTTCTTTGACTTGAAAGGGGGCCTCAAGTATTCTTCGCGCCTTCCGCGAACCATGAAACACCACGGTAGACTGGAGAGTTTTGAAGATGCGGAGAGGTGGATGAGCGGTTTAAGTCGCACGCCTGGAAAGCGTGTTTAGGTTAATAGCCTAACGGGGGTTCGAATCCCCCCCTCTCCGCCAATAAAAAAGCGACCGCGAGGGTCGCTTTTTTATTGGCGGAGAGGGGGAGTACTTCGAGACCCCCCTTGGTTCGACAAAAACGCACTGCGTTTTTCGACGCACGAGCTTTTCGTGCGGTCCTGAGGCATGTACCGAAGGATGACTGGGTCGCCCAAGCGAGCCAGTCACAATCCCCTCGCCAGAATGAAAAGTAACTTTCTACGCCGCCAAGTCCAGCGGTCGGATCTTCGGCCGGCGTTTCTTCAACGCCTGCCAGAGGTCATAGGCCGCCTGCATCTGGAGCCAAGACTCCGCCGAGCCGCCGAGCGCCGCGGCCAACCGCAAGGCCATGTCGGCGCTCACCGCCGCGCGGCCGTTCACCACGCGCGAGAGCGCGACACGCGATACACCGAGCTTGCGCGCGAACTCGCTGATCGTGATCCGGTCTGCCGCAAGCACGGTGTCCTGAAGTACTTCGCCAGGGTGCGGGGGGTTGTGCATACGCGTTGCCATCGTCTGTTCCTTCAATGATAGTCTTGATTGATACGGGCTTGCTGAAAATGCGTGCTTTGCTAATCGTATTGTTGGTCTACTGTTCACAAGCGTATTCGGCAGATTCACTAGCCGAGGGCGGCGCCAACAAGAATCTAAAGGAATCCCAAAAACGATAATCGTGGATCCTCGGAAAATTCTTCCATTCAGGAATGACAGCTCGGAATTGATTGATCAGGTGTAGGCTGTTTACCCAATTCGGTGCGTTATAGGTAAAATTAAAACCTTATGAGCCAGCAGATGAGGATCCTACTGGTCGAGGACGTCGCAACCGACGCGGAGCTCATGTTGAGAGAACTCAAGCGCGCCGGCATCCTCTGTAACGGACACCGGGTAGAAACTGCCGTCGATTTTCGGCGGGAGCTTGAGGAATTCCAGCCACACGTGATCCTGTCCGACTTTTCCATGCCGAATTTTGACGGCATGGAAGCGCTCAGGATTGCCAGCCAGTCGTACTCCCACATCCCGTTCATCTTCGTGTCCGGCACCCTCGGTGAGGAGTATGCCGTTCGCGCGCTGAAAAACGGCGCGACGGACTTCGTCCTGAAGACCGACTTGCTCCGCCTTCCTCCTTCGGTGGAAAGGGCAATAAAAGAGACGGAAGAGCGACGCGCGCGCCAGGTGCTCGAGCAGCAGGTACACGAGAGCGAGGAACGCTTCCGGCAACTGGCGGAAAACATTCACGAAGTGTTCTGGGTACACGCGGTCGACTCAGAGCAGAGCCTCTACATCAGTCCTGCCTATGAGCGAGTGTGGGGAAGCCCTCGCGGAGACGTACAGAAGGTCCACCGGGACTGGGTAGAATCCATCTATCCAGAGGACCGCGCACAGATCCGAAAGAGCCTCGAGGAAATGACGACAGGGGTAAAGGCGCTCGATGTGGAATATCGGATCGTGCGTCCCGATGGATCGCTACGTTGGATCCATGACCGAGGATTCCCCGTTCGGGACGCGCAGGGCAAGATCTACCGGACGGCGGGGATCGCCGAAGACATCACCGAGAGGATGCGGCTGAAGGTTACGCTGCAAGAGCAGGCCGCAGGACTTCAGCGCGCGCAGTTGCTGGCGAAGCTCGGGCACGTGATCACAGGCCCGGGCGGGTCATTCGTGAGGTGGTCCGAAACGCTCCCGCAGCTAATTGGGGTGACTCCTGCCGAAATGCCACAAAGCACACGCGCGTGGTTGGACATCCTGCACGTGGATGACCGTGAGAAATTTCGCAGAAAAAGCATCGAGGCGGCGGTGACGGGCGCGCGCGTAGACATTGATTACAGGCTGTGGCGCGCTGACGGAGAATTGATCCACGTGCGGCAGGTAATTGAACCGCTTGAGGGTCAATCTGGAGAACGGAATAGCTTGATGTGGTTTTGCACGATCCAAGACGTGACCGAGCAAACGCGGGCGGAAGAGAGAATCAAGCGCCTCAACCGCGTGCATACCGTACGCATTCGCGACCGCGAGGAGTTGTTTCAGGAAGCCTGTCGCATCGCCGTCGACCAGGGCGGATTCACCGTCGGCTGGATCAGCGTGCTGGACCATGCGAGCGGAAAGCTCGTACCGGTCGCGAAAGCGGGTCTGCCACTGGATCTCGAGGCGGGCGGCGAGTCTACTGATCGCTCGGCCGGGTTCGCGCCGGCGGGCACCGCGGCAGTCGCTTTGCGCGAAAAACGGCCCGCCTTCGACAACGACATCGAGCGTGATCCGGGTGTAATGAGCGTCGAGCTTGCGCCGGATACATTGAGCGTCAGGCGAGCGGCCATCCAGATGGGCGCAAAGTCGGTCATCGTGCTGCCGTTGTTCGTGGAAGGGCAGACATTCGGGATTCTGACGCTGTATGCGCCGGAACGGCACTTCTTCGACGACGAGGAGATCAAGCTGCTCACCGAGTTGGCCGGGGACATTTCGTTCGGGCTGGAGTACATCGCCAAGGACGAGAAGGTCGATTATCTGGCCTATTACGATCCGCTGACCGGGCTTCCCAACCGGACGCTATTTAGCGAACGATTGGGTCAGCAGCTACACACCCGGGCCGACATCCCGGAACTGGTGGCGGTGGCGCTGATAGACGTGGAGCGCCTGCGCCTGGTCAACGATACGCTGAGCCGCCAGGCAGGCGACGAATTGCTCCGTCTGATCGCTCGCCGCCTGGAGTCCAATGCGACGACGACCCGATGTTCCAATCCGGCTCGCGTGGTGGCGGACTGCTTCGGGGTGATCATACGCGGCGCCCGCGACGCCAACGAACTCGCCCAGCTCGTCGAGGAAGGAATGAAGGCGTGTTTCGGCGCGCCGTTCGTGATCAACGGACAGGAGCTTCGAATCGACGCCCGTGCCGGGGTTTCCGCTTATCCGACGGATGGATCCACCGCCGAATCCCTGCTGCACAATGCCGAAGCCGCATTGAGAAAAGCCAAGCAAGCGAAAGAACGGTTTGTCTTCTACGCACCGGAAATGACCGCGCGGGTCGCCGAGTTCCTGGTGCTGGAAACCAAGCTGCGCAAAGCGATCGATCTCGAGCAGTTCGTGCTGCATTACCAGCCCAAGTTCGATGCGGCCACCGGCAAACCTACCGGCGTCGAGGCGCTGATCCGCTGGAACGACCCGGATACCGGCATGGTGCCCCCGCTGCGGTTCATCCAGATCCTGGAAGAGACGGGGATGATCTTCGAGGTGGGGCGCTGGGCGCTACGCCAGGCGCTCGCGGATCAGCAACGGTGGCGCGGCAGGGGACTCCCGGTACCGCGGGTTGCGGTGAACGTTTCGGCCCAGCAACTGCGCGACCAGCATTTCGTGCAGGACGTGCAGTTTGCGCTGGCCTCCCAAGAGGGCCTGAAGCCTGCGCTCGAGCTGGAGATCACGGAAAGCCTGTTGATGGAAGACATCGAGCGCAATATCGAGCGGCTCAAGACATTGCGCGGCTTGGGCGTCAGCATCGCGATCGACGATTTCGGCACCGGCTATTCATCGTTGAACTACCTCGCCAGGCTGCCGATGGACACGCTCAAGATCGACCGGTCGTTCGTCGTGGGCATGGCGCAAAGTCCGGAAAGCCGGACCATCGTATCGACGATCATTTCGCTCGCCCATTCCCTCGGACTCAAAGTCGTGGCGGAAGGGGTCGAGACCGAGGAACAGTTGCATCTGCTCAGGTTGCTCAAGTGCGACGAGATGCAGGGTTTTCTCCTGAGCCGCCCGGTTGCGTTCGACGAAATGGCGAGTTTCCTTAGTCGGTGAAAA
>JACQAP010000023.1 GCA_016194905.1 Betaproteobacteria bacterium | reverse complement strand
TCGCCCTGATGCACCCCGTACACCAGGTAAGCCATGGCGCGGCGGTGGCCCTTGCTGGAGAAAAGAAAGCCGGGATCGGGGCTCAGTTGAAACGGCTTCGCCTGGAGCTGGTAGTAAGCTTCGTACATGCCGCGTCAAAACCTCATTTGGAATGTTGGGGCAAGGGATCAGGACCGCCACTTCAGCGACGTCTATAAATTCACCTTAGGTATTCGCTAATGCGATCGATGGTCATAGTAGCCCCCTGCTACGGCTGGCTGGGGGCTACATAAGGAAAGCCGAGGTGGTCCTGACGGATAATCACACCGCCCGATCCGTCGTCGCACTCCCGAAGCTTGCCCCCGCTAAGGATGCGCAGGGTTTTCTGCCATATCGATTGTTGACCCGGATTGATGTCGAAACGTACACAGCCAAGCGCCTCCCGTTCAATTTTGTCCGCGATGACCCGGAGCACGGCGACCTGATCGGACCGATACCCCGTCCCGCGCGTCAACAGGCCGCAGACCACCCCAACCAGCAGGACCGCCGCCAGAGACGACAGAACGGCCCGCTTTGTCCAGATGTTCTTCGACACCAAATCGGCCAGCAGCCAGGCGGCGAGAAGGAACAACGGAGGATAGGCAAAATCAATATAGCGTGGCGCAATTGGAATCACAATGTAATGCGCGAAGCTTGACGAGCCGAAGTTCAGGTAGATCCAAGGGAGGGACGCCCAAATCAGCAAGAAGTATGTTCGGCGATCTTTGCGGAAACACCAGAACGCCACCCCCGACAAGACCAGAGTCGCCAACGAATGCAAGCCGAAATTCTTGTCCGGCACCAACATCATTCGGGGATACGATTTGAATAACCTGTATGCGAGATCGAAAGCAACCCTCCCGGCATTGGTATCGTTCATTTTGTTGTGTGAGGCTAGGGCGTGCAATCGAAACAACAGGTCCCCGGTCGTCACTAAGTAATAGGCGTGTTCGCAGGCGATGATCGCGCCGATCCCAACCACAATACCGAAGGCTTGCTGCCAGCGACGCCGCAGCACAGCATCGATAAACAGTGCCGGGGCGATAAACAATGCCGGCTCCTTGGTCAGATAGGCAATCCCAAGGCAGGCGCCGGCCAATGCACCCAGTGCCACCGGCGCCCTGTTCTCCGTCCGGACATGGACGAGCACCGCAAGCAAAACATAGCATCCGGCCACCGCTTCCGGTACGAGTACGGTGGCATAACGGAGCTCCCCCGGAAACGTTGCATAGAGCAATCCGGCGATCAGCCCGACCCGCAGACTGAAAAGCCTTGCACCAATCAGTGCCAGCAACACCACCGAGAGCGACGATGCGAAGAGCGGAAGTGCAATCGTGCTCCATTCGCTAATCCCAAACAGCGCATAAATCAGCCCGACCGGCAGGATGAGGCCATAGCGGATTGCGAAGTGGTGATATTCCGGGACATAACGCCCCTCGGCAAGAAGCTGCGCGTAACCGGAATAGCCCAAGTCATCGGACGCAATAATGCCGGTGAAGCATGCCAGACGAAGCAGTAGTGCAAGCAGGAACAATCCGAAGAGCCAAGCTGGCTCCGGATCCGCGCCTTGGATTTGGCGACCTTCACCCATCAGACTCGCTCACCCGCGTCCAACAAAGTTGAGCGCGAGTCCCCCACACGATTCTGGGTGACCCGCGGGAAATTCAGTATTGCATCTCAATGGTTTTCTTCTGCTCGTGCGAATCATAAGCGGCCAGCATCAGCGCCAGAGTGCGGCGATTGTCATCCGCATTGCACGGTGGCGTGGCGCCTTGATCGAGCGCATCGAGAAACGCGCGCATCAACTGGGCGGTGCCA
The DNA here is from genome assembly GCA_016194905.1 of Betaproteobacteria bacterium. Taxonomy (NCBI): domain Bacteria; kingdom Pseudomonadati; phylum Pseudomonadota; class Betaproteobacteria; species Betaproteobacteria bacterium. The sequence goes on along the minus strand of JACQAP010000023.1, from coordinate 45,240 downwards.
TGCGCAAACAGGTCCAGCGGATCGGATGCGATCTTCCTGACATTTTCGCCCTGATAAAGCAACGCGCGCCCACCCAACGTGACGTCGAGATTCACATACGGCTTGCGCGAGCCGCCGCGCACGCCCGCGGAAAGCGCAATGTTCCCGCCAATGCTGGTCTCGACGCAACCGCTGCTGCCGTCCAGCCGCATTTCCAAATAGCGGTGCGGGCCGCGACACAGGCGGTCGAGACTGATATGCGCGACGCGGTCTCCCGAGAATTCCAGGCGGATCAAATTCAGGTAATCCGGGCCATTCGGATTTCCGCCCTTTGGCATGCGTGCGTAAACGGAAACCGGGTCTTCGTCGAAGAAAAACCGGCACAGATCAAGCGCATGAATGCCGAATTCCTGGCAAGTACGCCGTGTTTCCTGTCCGCGCCATCCTGCTTCGGTTTTTTCGGAGACCAGGAAAGTCTGGTTGGCGCTGATGAACAGCAGATCGCCGAATTCCGGTGTGCCGATGACTTTTTTTGCGCTGCTGTGGATGTTCATGAAACGGTATTGATTGTTGACCACGACCCATCGATGTTTTTCGCGGGATAGAGCGGTTATTTCATTCGCGTCCTCCATGCTGGCCATGAAAGGCTTTTCGCAAAGCACGTGGCAGCCGGCAAGCAGCCCTTTCCGGGTGATCTCATAATGGTGGGCGGTCGGGGTCACTGCCGAAAGAATATCCGGAGAGGTCTTGTCCAGGAGTTCATCGATTGAGGAAAAAAGCGGAAAGGCAAATCCGCCTTCCCGGATAGCCGGATCGTACCCCCCGACCACTTCCAGATCATCCAATTTTGCATAGGCAGGGATATGAATGTGCCTGGCGGCTTCGCCCAACCCGGCAATCGCGATTTTTCTTTTCATTGCGCCTTCTTTTTCCAGATTCGGAATCCCGCGGACTGCATTGCCACTACGAGCAGCACAATGGCTGCATACGCCACGACAAAGCCCGCCTTGCGTTTTTCGAGAATCTGGTAAAGCACTCCATGCGCGACCACCAGCAGCGCGCCCCAATAATTCCAGCGCTGCAGGGATTTCCAGCGGCTTGCGCCGAACGCTCGCAGCGAAGCGTCGTTGGAAAGACAAAGCAGAAGCAGCATGATCAACGTCGCCACGAGCCCCGCATAATTGGTCAATCCGACAGGCACCCACTGGCTAATGCGCAATGGAAAGGGGAAAGTTGCAAGCCCCGGTGGCAGAAAGTACAGCCACATCTTTCCACCAAAATGCACCTGCAAGCCGAAAACGACGTGCACAACGCCCAGCACGCCAGCCCAGATGCCGATATCCCGCCGGAGGTAGCCGGATATCGGATTGGGGCGGCCGCGCAGCAGATTCCACGGCCCGATCATCAGAGACAACGCAAGCAGAACAAGGCTGCCGTACGCGCTCGCCATGCTCAGCCACCAGATCGGATCGTCGGTCTCCAGAACCAGATAAAATGCCGCGCCCGTCACACCGCTTGCAAGGAACAAAATTATATGGCGGGTGATTCGCTGCATGAATGACGCTCCTTAACCGATTTGGCAATGGCGATGCAGTGCTATTCCGGAAGCACGAGAAGACAAATTTCGAATTTTGACAACCTCTGAATCCTGGTGCTGTCGCATCTCGATTTTCCTGAAATTATTTGGGGTGGCTTGTAAACTTGGCACTTAAGCTGGGGAAGTATTCCACAATTGCAAAGGGTCAGTTCCGAAGTACTTCAATAGTATGGGTGCGTTCGATAAGGCGCAAGATGCGGCAAGTTGCAATCATGCCGGTGCGACTTACAACAAGTTTATTGGATCCGAACCGATGACGAATAAGATGACGAATAAGCAGGCTGACGCAGACGCGGTCAAGCACGCCGATGCGGATAGCTACGATCCGGTGACGGATCCCTATGACCGTTTTGTGGGGCGGTATTCAGGCAGGTATGTCGAGCGCATTGCTTTTCTCGCGGAATTCCGACCGGGCGATCGGGTCCTCGACGTCGGAACCGGGACCGGCATCATGGCCCTGCATGCGGCGGACCGGGTCGGGGAATCGGGTCGGGTAACCGGCATCGATCTCTCCGAGGGGATGCTCGCGCACGCGCGTGCCAAGGCGGATCTGGCGAAGCTCTCCGGGCGCGTCGAATTCCGCCGCATGGACGCCGAGCAGTTGGAGGTCGACGATGTTTCCTTCGACACCGCAGTGTCGCTTTTCGCGCTGCGCCATTTCCCGAATCCGGACGCGGCCCTGGCGCAGATGCACAGGGCCGTGCGCGCCGGAGGTCGCCTGGTGGTCGCGGTCGGGGGCGGGGCGCCGCGGTTGTCGCCGGCTGGTGTCGCCGCGGCCTTGCGCCGGATCTTCGACCGCATTCTCATACTTCGGGGCAGGCAGCTTCGCGCCTGCGAGTTTCTCGACGGACTCGTGCGCGCGAGTCTGCCCCGGAGCAGTCTGGAAGGACCAGCCGGCTCAGAGCACCATGGGCTGGGGCCGCTTGAACTGCCGGGGCGGGTGCGGCGTGCGGGATTCCTCGTCGACCACGTGGGGTGGCTGGGACACCGGGCCGTGATTGAGACCGCGGAGGAATTCTGGGAGCTTCAGGCCACCTTCTCCAGCATGGCACGTTCGCGGCTGCAGAACGCCACGCCGCGGGTGGTGGCCGAACTGAAGAATCGGTTCGTCGAGACCTGTCACCAGGTGCACGCCCGGGGTGGAAGCCTCGTTTATCCCACCGGAGTGCTGTTCGTCGCGGCAAGGCGCCCGCCTTTGTCCGCCGGAGCCTGAGCGGTACTACGCGTACGAGTTCACCTACGATCGGCGCGGCGAGCACATGCAGCGCATGTTCGGTGCTTATCGGGGCTATCTCCAGGCCAAGGCCCATGCAGGCTTCAACGCCCTGTATCAGGACCGCGGTAATCGGGGCTGCTCTTCTTGAGACCAGCAAAGCTGACCATCGCAATGAGGTAAATGGCGAGGGCAAGAATTAGGGTGGCATTGAACCCGAACTTGGTCGAACAGATCACCGCCACGAGAGAACCAACGACCGTCATAAACCCATTCACACCCCAGGCCCAGGGAATCAGGTGCGGCGCCTTGGACTCGAGTGCAGCGATCCCCAGGGGGAACGGCATGCCAAGAGGTATCCCCAGAGGAACGAGGAAAGTGGACACGAGCAAGATCCGGGATACCTGACTCATCCCGAGCGTGAGATTCCCTAAAAATGGGAACACGAAAATCAACAACACGGCAATGAGCCCGAAGGCTGGAATAGCCAGAATGGCCCGACGCCCCCATTTACTCGCGAGCCGGGCAGACAAGAAGCTGCCAATGCCAGCGGAAGCCAACAGAGTGAACAGCACGGTGGCCATCGAGTAGATCGGAGAGCCGATCAAGAGTACACATTTGGAGATGAACACCAGCTCGACGATAATAAAGCCGGCGCCAAGACAGGCGAAGTAAACCAGCGCCGGCACTGTCTCCGCACCGTATAAGCTCCGGCGCCGGAACCACAGCAGTGGCACGAAGACGAAAATGATAGAGATGACAACGGACAAGCCTCCGAGCACATAGAGGTGGAGATTCTCCATGGGGAAGTAGAGATTCTCCATGAGGACAAACTTCCGCAAGCTCAGGTTCAGGAACTCGACTGTCGCCGGCGGTACATACCCTTTTTCATCCGCCTGAAGCTGTCGGACCTGCTTACGAAGATCGCGAAAGAATGGACGATCGTCAGTCGGAGGAGAGACCTTATACGGCAGAGTTTCTTCAAACTTTGCCTGCAGCGGAACCTGGAAGAACTGATCCGGCACAGAACGCGCTTCGGGCTCTCCCGGGGCATATATAATTTTGTAGGTGCGCGGATCGGCGAACTCCGGACTCAGAAAGTGTCGAATCGCCTGGATTTCGTCCCGCGTCCACTCAGAGCGTTTGACGAGAAATGTATCCATGGTTGGATAGCCACTAACAATAACGAGATGTCGCCTAAAATCTTTCCCGGGGAAAAGCTCGTGCCAAGCGTACGCCGCCGTCGTAATCATCCGCGGATAGACAAAGTAATTAATCTGCAGGATTCCCTCATCCGTCAGATGGGAGAGGTACTCCTTGTACGCTTCAACCGTTTGCAGATAGACCGGCATGGCCCCCCCCGAACCATTGGCCACGCTCGAAGTCGTGTGGTTGCTATGTATCTGAATGATGTCGTATCGGCGGTCCGATTGCCGGAGAAAGCTCCGTCCCTCGTCGCAAGTGACTGTCACGCGCGGGTTGGTAAAAATACGGCCGATGAAGTCGGCATAGGGTCCCAGAGCAGCCTGGACGACGGTGCACACCATCTCTACCGCGTCCAGATGCGCTGCCCCCCACGCGAGCCCGGCTAGGGTCTCCTGCCCGCCGGCACTGCCGATGACCAGCACTTGGGGAGCAGCGTCACGTTTGAGCCAGTGTGCTAAGGCGACATACTTACCACTGTTGTATCGATTTTCGCCGTCGACGGTCTTAAAGTAGTTCCGTCTGAGCGCCGGCAGATCGCCATCGAACGACCGAAACATCGAGCCCTGGGAGCCTCCATCGTAGGCGATATGCTTGCCCCATGATTTGTCCAGTCTCAGCACCTCAATTTTGGAAATGGGATCCCACCGAGAAAATTCGACGCGAGAACCCGTCTCGCTAAGATAGATCCCACGGCCGACAAGGCTCGGAAAATCGATGCGATTCGAGAACAGGATGGTAAGGAGGGCGAGACCGACCATTGCCCAGCCTCCCCCTCGCCGCGTCCAGCTTCCTCGCCGCGCCAGCAGCGCTACTGATAGGGCCGCTGCGGCGGCGACGACCAGTAGTGTCTCCTCTCCCCCAATGAGACTTGGAAAGACAAAAATGCCAAGGCAGCCGAGTCCTGCCCCGATCAGATCCCAGAAATACAAATAGTGGATGTGCCGGGCGTACCGCGTCACAATCGTTACAACGACTAACCCGGATGCGAAGAAAGGAAGGAGGAGGAACAAATATAAGCTGCCAAACGCGAAGCTCTGTATGAGCAGGTGATCGGGTACCTCCTTGAGATTGGCGGGAAGCCACTTGATCGCAGGAATGAGAAGCAGCACCGTGGCGCAAAACGCCGTAGCGGAAGCGGCCAGCAGTTTGTCAGTTGTGACACCTGGCATCGGCCAAAGCACGAGCACTATGCCCGCAAGCCCGAAACCAAAAATCGCGCCACTCACGATGAGATACGCGAGATTAGCCCACAAGATGACGTCGAAGATCCTCGTGAGCGTGAGTTCGAGTAAGAGCGTGGCTGCGGAGATTACAAAGAGTCCCATGTATAGCTGGACATTCTGGAAGCGCAAAGACATGGACCCGCCCTCCCCTTACGTTCGTCCGTCTGACTCGGAACTGATTTGTGCTTGAAGCTTCACCCCGCCGTTGTCATTTTATTTATTCGGTGTTCCAGCCAGCACCAGGCAAATGCGGCGCTGCTGTATAAATAGTAAACCTGATGGAACAACAATCCACCCAGGGCGAACAAAGGCCCCTTGCGGCGGTAGAACAAGCGCAGCAGGCTGCCATTCGCCAATGCGATCGCGCCGAACAGGGCCAACGCAACCCACCCGGGAACTGCAGGATGCAGAGAAGCGGCGCTCCCTGCAAAAAAAATACCGGCCACGACCGCGCGCAGGCGCTCGGCGGTTCCCACGTTGAGGTCATTCACCAACCCGGTCTGGGACAGCATGAGCCGCGACCAGGGAACAGCACGGCAGAATACCTCGGTATGGATCAGATTGAGGAACCGCCATACTTTCAGATGCGTTCCCTGCAACGCCGGCCACAGTAGGATTCGGCCGCCTGCGGCGCGCAGCCGGTACCCCAACTCGATATCTTCAATCGATGGCCGCGTATACCGCACCACATCGAATCCGCCTATCGCCAGAAACGCTTCCTTGCGCACCGCGCCGCATCCTGCCCAGAAAGTGGATGCTTCGCCGCGGCCTCGATGATGGTAGAAATGGTGTACCAGGTTCTTGTATTGGGAAAGGAAGTTCTTCGCTGGCGGCTGGTCGTCGTAGGAGCCGAACACCGCGGTCACGCCGGGCTCGGCAACTGCGCGCTGGAGCTCACGCGCGGCGTCGTCATGCACGACGACATCCGCATCGACAAACCACAGTATGTCGCCTCTTGCCTGCGCCGCCGCCTGGTTGCGCGCTCCGCCGGGACCCAGACGACCGCCCGACGGCATGACGCGGGCGCCCATCCCTGACGCCATGACAGCCGTGTCATCGGTGGAAGTGTCGTCCACTACAATCACTTCGACCAGTTCGCCCCGGCGCAGCATGTCGATCAGCGGCGGCAGGCTGTGCGCGATAAACGCGCGGCCGTTATAAACCGGCATGATCACTGAAATTTTTGGCGATTCGCTCATCGATGCTGTGAAAGGTCGGTATTGCGCGCATAGTTTCAGTGTACCGCCATGCCTTTACTGCGTTGGAAGGAGAATATACTTTCCGCAAGCCGGGAGGCTACAAATGCCAGTCCCAGTACCACGAAGCGAGAGTGCCGTATGAAGTACAACTCTGCAACGGCGGTGTCTTCGGCTGGTGCTCATTGGTCGTTCTCAAAGCGCTTGCTGGTGCTTTCGATCTCGTTTCTTTGTGTTTTGTTGTTTGGTGAACTCACCGGGCGGTTGCTTGAACGTTACGCCGGGTACATGCCGCGCCGGGCGGCAAGCTATGCCGAAGGAAATCCATACTTGCGAACCGCGCTCGTACCTGGCATGCGCTTCAAGTCGGGCTCTTTTCGCGTGGAGGTCAACAGTCTGGGTTTTCGCGGCCTGGAAATCCAGGTGCCCAAGCCGGCGGGCTCGTTCCGTATCTTCGCCTTGGGCGAGTCCTCCACGTTTGGCTGGAAAGGCGCCCGGTCGCACGAAGAAGCCTGGCCAGCGTTGCTGGAAGCGAAGTTGCAGGCAGCGCACCCCGGCCGGCGCATCGAGGTCGTCAACGCCGGTGTGCCCGGTTACACGTCGATCGAGCAGCGGATCAATTTCATGCTGCGCATTTCCCACTTGGAGCCGGATGGGATCCTGATTTATCACGGGAACAACGACCTGAATTGGTCCTGGATTCCCGATGTCGAAACCAAGCTCGTATATGGGCGGGGACTAAGCATCGCCCCGCCAAGCCGGTTCCAGCGGCTTATCGACTACTCGTACGTCCTGATGGAGATCCGGTCCCGCATCAACCTGTTCAGCCGGTCTTCGCAACCCAAGCATGACGACCCTGACGCGGCAGCGATTCGCATGCTCAAGAACAACCTCGCGGGACTCATCGCCGATGCTCGCCACGCCAGTGTGAAGGTAGCCGTGGGCACCTTCGCGCATGGGCTCGACGAGTCCGGGCAGCCAGGCCGGTTCAGCGAAGACGAAGTAAAGCTCGGTGTGCCGATTGTCGGGCGGTGGTTTGAGAATCTGGGGCCCCAGGGGGTACGCCGCAGCTTTCCTGTCTATAACGACATGGTCCGCGAACTCGCACGCATGGAGGGAATTCCTCTGGCCGAACCAGCCAAGCGAGTCCCGCCCACGCCGGAATTCCTTACAGACTGGTGCCACTTCACCGCGAAAGGCGAGGAGCTCATGGGGCAGATCTGGTTCGATACGCTGGAGCAGGCGGGCTGGCTCGGCAAGAAAAGCGTCAAGTGAGCAAACGCGCGCATATCGGTCTTGATGGCGCCTCAAGAAAGGCTGGAATAAGGGCGGCAGATTCCGCGTTGCCAAGAGGACGGAGTGCGTGTAAAACACGCTTGGGCCGCTATCTCAGGCGAGTGAAAGATACATAACTGATGAATCAGGTGGCACAGACCCACGAAGATTTTTCCAGAAGCCAGCAGGTCAAGGCGTCGAGCAATCGCGCGTTCGGCTGGGTGTTCGTGACGGTTTTCCTGGTCATCGCGTTGTCGCCGCTCGCCTTTGGCGGCACCCTGCGATGGTGGTCGCTGATCGTCAGCGGGTTGGTGCTGGTGGCCACCGTCGCGGCGCCGTCGCTGCTCACCATTCCGAACCGGCTGTGGCTGCGTTTCGGGCTGCTGCTGCATCGTATCGTCAGTCCGGTCGTGCTGGCCATCATGTTCTACCTGGTCGTCACGCCCATGGGCCTGCTCATGCGGATGTTCGCCAAGAATATTCTGTGGCTGCGCCGCGAATCTGCCGCCGAGAGCTACTGGATCAAGCGTGAACCGCCCGGCCCGCAACCGGACAGCCTGCCCCATCAATTTTAGGAGAGAAGCATGTCCTTTCTCAGGGAGTTGTGGGCCTACATGCGGGTGCGCAAGAAATTCTGGCTGATCCCGATTCTAGTGGTGATGGCAATCCTGGGCGGCTTGCTCGTGTTCGCCCAAGGCTCGGCCGTGGCGCCGTTCATCTACACGCTGTTCTGAGAAACCGGAACGGATCGATGCGAATTCTGGGAATTTCGGCGTTCTACCACGACAGCGCCGCGGCGCTGGTGGTTGACGGCGAGATCGTGGCGGCGGCGCAGGAGGAGCGATTCACGCGCAAGAAACACGATGCGGGATTCCCGCGCCATGCGCTTGAGTTCTGCCTGGCGGAGGCGGGGATCGGTATCGATCAGGTCGACTTGGTCGCGTTCTACGACAAGCCGTTCCTCAAGTTCGAGCGCCTGCTCGAGACCTATCTCGCGTTTGCGCCGCGGGGTTTCGCATCGTTCCGGATGGCGATCCCGATCTGGCTACGCGAAAAGCTGTTTCTGAAGGGCTACCTGACCCGGGAACTGAAACTGCATGGCCCCGACTTCGACTGGGACCAGCGCCTGGTATTCAGCGAGCATCACCTCAGTCATGCGGCCAGCGCTTTTTTCCCGTCGCCGTTTTCCTCTGCGGCGGTGTTGACGCTGGACGGCGTCGGGGAGTGGGCGACCAGCTCGGTCGCGCTCGGTCGCGACAACCGGCTGCAGGTCATGAAGGAGATCCACTTTCCCCATTCGCTGGGCCTGCTCTACTCCGCGTTTACCTATTACACGGGCTTCAAGGTCAACTCGGGCGAGTACAAGCTGATGGGACTCGCGCCCTATGGCGAGCCGCGCTATGCGGGCCTGATACTGGACAAGCTGATCGACCTGAAGGCCGACGGCTCCTTTCGGCTTGACCTCGATTACTTCAATTACTGCGTCGGCCTGACCATGACCAACACCAGGTTCGACGCGCTGTTCGGCCAGCCGCCGCGCACGCCGGAGCAGCCATTGACCCCGTTTCACATGGACATCGCCGCCTCGATCCAACAGGTCACCGAAGAGATCATGCTGCGCATGACGCGTTCGCTCGCGCGGGAGACCGGCGAGCGCAACTTGTGCCTTGCAGGCGGCGTCGCACTCAACTGCGTCGCCAATGGCAAAATACTGCGCGACGGCCAATTTGACGGCATCTGGATCCAGCCGGCGGCCGGCGATGCCGGCGGTTCGGTCGGAGCGGCGCTGGGCGCCTACCACCTGTACAAGGGGCAGCCGCGCCGCCTGAATGGCGGACTCGATGGCATGCGGGGTTCTTATCTCGGTCCGAAGTTCGAGCAGCACGAGTTAGAGCAACGGCTGCAGGCGGCGGGCGCGAAGTTCAGCGTTGTCGACGATACGTCAATCGTAGCAGAGGCAGTCGACGCGCTCGTCGCGCAGAAGGCGATCGGCTGGTTTCAGGGGCGCATGGAATTTGGCCCGCGGGCGCTTGGCGCCCGGTCGATCCTCGGTGATCCGCGCTCCCCGAGCATGCAGAAGCTGCTCAACCTGAAGGTGAAGTATCGAGAATCCTTCCGGCCGTTCGCGCCGGCAGTGCTGCGCGAGGACGTCGGCGACTGGTTCGAACTCGATCATGATTCGCCCTACATGCTGCTGGTCGCCGGCGTGCGGCCCGAGCGGCGTCGCACGATGACCGAGGAGGAGAAGAAGCTGTTCGGAATCGACCAGCTCAATGTGCCGCGTTCGGAGATTCCCGCAGTGACCCACATCGACTATTCCGCGCGCATTCAGACGGTTCACCGCGAGACCAATCCGCGCTTCCACGCCCTGCTCGGTGCATTCAAGCAACGCACCGGCTGCCCGGTGCTGGTCAACACCAGCTTCAACGTGCGCGGCGAACCCATCGTGTGCACTCCGGAGGACGCGTTTCGCTGCTTCATGGGGAGCGAGATCGAGATGCTGGTGATCGGTAACTGCGTGCTACAGAAGGAGCAGCAGAACCCTGCGCTCAAACTCGACTACAAGCACGCGTTCGAACTCGATTGAGCCCTTGCGTTTGATATCGGCGGCCCGGTTGTCAGGAATCGCGCGCGCGGCGCAGGCGCAATTCAAACGCTGGTCCGATTTGCAGCAGCAAACGACTCATCCAGGGCATCTCGCCCAGACGCCGGTATACCTGCATCAACTTGCGCTCGACGAAGGGATAGCGGCCATCGGGTGCGGCAATCCGGCGCGGCCTGCATTCCGCCACGGTGAGTCCGGCGCGCACGGCGATGCGCCGCATCTCCGGCACCGAAATCAGGTTTACATAGCGCAACGAATCCACTCCGCGCAGCTTCGTCACCACCCAGGTACGCATTCCAAGGGGAAGCCACCCAATCGCCCACACGCGAGTGCTGGGATGCGGGCCCAGCGTCCGGCCGTTGGCGGCGGTCAGCCAGAGGGCAGCGCCCGGCCTGCTTATTACGGCAAGCGCGCGCACCAGGCTCGGGATGTCCGGCACATGTTCCACCAGATCAACCGCCATCACTGCATCGAAGCTTGCCGGCGCGAAAGGCGGATCCGCCAGATCCGCGCATATCAGGGGAATCGCGAGCCCGAGCTCGTCGAGGCGCTTGCGGCAAATCACCAGCCAGCGCAGCGCGATGTCGACGCCCACCACCCGCAGGCCGCGCCGGTCTGCCGCCACCAGCATGGCACCCGCACCGCAGCCCGCATCCAGCGCAACCGCATTCGGCGGCGCGGCCGCCAGGGCCGCCGCCAAGTCGGCCGCCAGCAGATCGGCGTGGCGGATGCCGTTGAGAATCGACGCCTTGTAACGCCGGGCAAGTTCGGGCGGTACGTCATCGGTGATTTCGTAATAGAAGTCGAGCAGCTGTTCGAACGAGCGGGTCGCGGCCGCTTCAGCCAGGCGCGTTGCCTTGGCCGTCTCGGCGCGCAGATCGAGGTATCGATCCGGGCGCAATCTGAAATCCGGAATCCCGAACAGGACCGGATAGACGCGGCCGCATCGATCGCAAACGTAGGCATCGTCGGCGGCGCGCACCGGATCACGGCATTGCGGACAGACGAATTGGAAGTCCGAAAGGGACAGCGGCATTACTCGATCGCTTGCAGAGAATCGCCCGAATGATTCCGTCGCGAGGCGATGGCCTAAGCCTTATGGAATACGACGTGTATGAACTGCGCGCGCTCGGGTTTTCCGAACCATTGCTCGGCGGAGCTGTGGAAAACTCCCATGCCTACCTCGTAGGCTGCGTTGACGATCCCGCTCGCGGCGCTCATGCGGCTCAGCATCCGGGGCCAGCGGATCTCCGGCAGATTCTGATAGTCAGGGACGTCGAAGAAAGTCCGGTAGTTCAGAACACTCGGCAGAATCGCATCCACAAGCTGCATCTTGTTCAAGCGTAACCCGTGGCTCTCGAATCGTTGGATCACTCGCTGCGCGGGTTCCAAGCCGACATGGCCGTGTTGTTCAACGAACTGCTTGCGGTAGGCCTGCGAGTTCCTCTTGGCAGCCGAAACAGCAGGATGAGCGCTGTCCGTTTCGATGATGTGTGCAGTCACCCCGCCAGGCCTCAGGACGCGAGCGATCTCCGATATCAGGTGATCCTTATCCTCGATGGATACGTGCCCAACCGTATGGGAAGATGCGACGACGTCGAACAGAGACGATGCGAAGGGCAATCGGGGAAGCTGGCCTAGGGCAACCGCGCTATATCGGGGAGCGCAATCCCGCAGGAAAGTCAGGGAACCGTCATAGCCTACGGTTTCGCGGGAGCGTTCGATGAAGATCCCGCGGCCGCGGCCGCAGCCGAAATCGAGAAGGCGGTCGCAGCGCGGGATCACTCGATCCCAGAACTTCCACTCCTGCCAGGACCAAAAAGGCAGAACGCCCAGGGTTACCCGCTTAAGTCCTGACGGCGAGGCCGCGAAGGGACAGTGCACAAGAGCGAACTCATCGTAGAAGCGATCCGGCGATGCGAAGCACGGGATGCCTTCGAGAACCGCATAGTCGTGGCCACAACGATTACAGACCAGGTGCGCAGCGTTCGCTTCCAGCTTGCCCTTGCACTGCGGACAGGCCAGCAGGTCAAGGCGCAAGACGCGCCCTGCCTCGGACGGCTCGATGGCAGTCATTCCTGGATCCTCGGAAAAATCCTAGCTCACTCCGCCGGGAGACACTCCGATGATACAACAGTTCCGTCTCGCGCCGGCGCGTTCAGGATAGGGAGAGACGATGCGGCAGGTTGGGCAAGCGGGATGTTATTCTTCGCCTCTTGGGGGCTCGATGGGAGTGGAATCCTGATCCTCGTCACTGGTGGCACGGGCTTCGTAGGTCGTCACCTCGCCGGGCAGTTCGTCGCCGATAATCGTCGCGTCCGGGTGCTGAGCCGCACGCCCAGCCGCCATCAGAATCACGGACGCCAGTTCACAATGATTGTTGACCACGACCGCGACGATCCTCTTCCGCGCATGGTCGCGGAATACCGAGGCCAGCCCGAGCGGGTCAGATGCTCCCCGAAGCTGCCGTGGGCGTACGGCTGATCGTCGAGCACCCTGTGCATACGATACAAACCAACGTGCACGCCACCGAGGTGGTTGTCGGGGCCGTGGCACGCAAGCCGAAGCTCGTTGGCTTCGTATCGACAATCCGCTTGATGGGAAGCGCCTGATGGCACCAGGGCCTCGGCTGCAAGTCCTCGTCCTCGCGCGCAATTACCCAAACAACGTCATGCCGACGCTGGGTCTGTGGACCCAGCGTCTCGTGCTGGCTTCAAGCCGCTTGGTCGACCCCACGGTGATTGCGCCGGTCCCGTATGCGCCGCCGCTCCTGCCTATCGAGGCGTTCACCCGCTTTCGCCGCGTGGCGGCGCGGCGCCGGGATGCCGGCTACGACGTCTTCCATCCTCGTGTGCCGTTCCCGCCAGGACACGCTCTGCATCGCTTTGAGGCCGCGCTCATATGGCCCACGGTCCGCCGGCTCGCCGACCGGCTGCACGAGGAGCGCCGGTTCGACCTCATCCACGCGCATTTCATTTACCCCGACGGCGTCCTGGCGGCTCGGCTCGGCCGGCGCTACGGCCTTCCCGTGGTTACCACGGAGGGAGCCCCCTGGCGACCGTGGTTCGACGACTACCCCGCCGTCCGCGCGCAGGTATTGCGGGCCCTGGCGTCCGTCCGGTTGGTCCTTCCGGTCAGCACTTCGCTCGAGCGGAACATCGTTGACGCGATGGGCGGTCACGTGACCACGCGTGTCGTGCACAACGTTGTCGACGAAGCGACTTTCACGCCGTCGGAGACGGAAGGCTCCTGGGACCCCGACCAGCTTCTCTTTGTCGGTGTGATCCGACGCGTGAAAGGGCTCGACATCCTGGTCCGCGCCTTCGCCACGCTGGCGCGTCGGCGCCCCACACTCCGCCTGCTCGTGATAGGTGCCGCCTTCTACAGGGGCTATCAGCGCGATGAGGACGAAGTGCGCCGACTCGTCGGCGAATTGGGGCTCGCGGGCCGCATTCGCTTCGCCGGACAGTCGAGCCCGGCGGAGGTCGCCGCCGCGATGCAACGCAGCGCGCTGCTCGTGGTGCCGAGCAGGCGCGAGACCTTCTCGGCGGTGACTGCCGAGGCCATCGCGTCCGGCACACCCGTGGTGGCAACGCGCTGCGGAGGGCCGGAAGATATAATCACACCGGAGAATGGCCGGCTGGTGCCATCCGAGGATCCGGAGGCGTTGGCGCGCGCGATTGACGAGATGCTGGGGCTGCGCGCGCAATTTGACCGGCGTGCGCTTCACGCCGACATGGTGGCGCGCTTCGGCATGCAGGTCACGGCCGCCCGGCTCGCGAAAGTTTACGGCGACGTGCTGGGCAGGACTCTAGCGTCGTGATGCCTCTAGCGCCACAAACACTCGCCTGATCGCGTAGTTCGGGAGCATGCCATTGCGTCGTCGCGTCGGGCGAAAGCGAGTTCCGGAGCGATTGCCATGCGCCACCGGAGGCCGCCTTCACACTCATCAGGATGTGTTAGGCTGCCCGTGGAGCCCTCGTCCGACGGCAATGTTGCCTGCAAATCCTGGCGCACCGAACGTTCATAAATGGCGAACAAGATTCTCCCTGTCTCCACCAACCCGCCGCTTGTATCCGTCCTCGTCCCGAGCTACAACGGTGCCGCGTTTCTGCGCGAAGCACTCGACTCGATCGTCGCCCAGACTTACCCCAGCATGGAGATCATTCTGCTCGACGATGCGTCGAGCGATGACACGCCCGCGATCGCCGCGGAGTACGAAGGCAAGATCACCTACGTACGCCAACCGAACAATCTCGGCATTTACGACAACGTCAACGTCGGCATTGCGCGTGCCCGCGGCTCGCTCATCGCGACGTACCACGCGGACGACATCTATCTGCCGACGATCGTCGAGACGCAGGTCTCGTACCTGCAGGCGCATCCGCAGGTGGCGGCCGTGTTCTGCTCGGACATCTTCGTGGACGCAGAGGGCCGGGAATACGGCCGCCTATCGATCCCGGAGGAGGTGCGCGGCGAGCAGCCGCTCGATTACCCGGTCGTTCTGAATACCCTGCTCAAGTACAAGAATGGATTCCTGGTCTGTCCAACTGCAATGGTACGCGCCTCGGTTCATGAGGACGTCGGAACGTATCGTCAAGCTCGCTATCGCAATACGGCGGATCTCGAGATGTGGCTGCGCATCGCGCGGTGCTATTCGATCGCGGTGCTCGAATCCCACCTGATGAAATACCGGCACTTCCACGGCAACTCGTCGCAGCGTTATCATCGCCTTCGTACCGCGCCCGAAAACTACTTTGTCATTCTCGACGAGTACCTCGCGTCGGGGGACAACACCCTCGCCACACCCACGGCCCTCCTGAACTACGAGGCGCATCGATCGGAGGACCGGCTGATGGCGGCGATCAGCCACTACATCAAGAACGAACTACCTGCCGGGCGCGGTGCATTGCGCGAGGTGCAGATCACAATGATAGCTCGGGCGCATAGCGTTCAGCGCTGGCGGCTTCTGGTGTTGGTTGCCGGCATGTGGGGACTGTTACGACTCCCCCGCATGGAGTGGTGCGCCCAAGTGATGTTAAAGCGGTGGCATGTGAAGGGCCCTCCAAAGCGTACGAGATGACAGGTCACTCGCCCTGATGTGTGGCATCGTTGGCGTCCTCTCCAGCGCGGTGGTCGAGCGAGCTACTGTCGAACGGATGCGTGACAGGTTGGCGCATCGCGGGCCGGATCACGCCGGCTTGTGGCAATCGGTCGACGGCCGCATATGCCTGGGACACCGGCGTCTTTCAATTATCGACCTCGACGTCCGCTCCAATCAGCCGATGTGCTCCCACGATGGAAGGTTTGTCGTGACATTCAACGGAGAGATCTACAACTTCCGCGCGGTCCGCAAGGCATTGGAAGGCGAAGGAGCCCGGTTTCGAACCGAATCGGATACCGAAGTGCTGCTCGAGGCATTCCGGCACTGGGGAGCGGACTTGCTCGATCACCTTTCGGGCATGTTCGCCTTCGCATTGTGGGACACAAAAACGCGCCGGCTCTTCTGCGCGCGTGATCGGGCGGGCGAAAAGCCGCTTTATTACGCGCTCGTCAATGAGACCTTCGTCTTCGCATCCGAGATCAAAGGGCTGCTCGACTGGCCGGGCCTCGATCGGCGCATCGACTACGAAGCGATGATCGACTTCCTCACCTTCGGCTTCGTCGCCGATCCGAAGAGCATTTGGCAAGGCGTGCGGAAACTGGCGCCGGCTCATGCGATGGTGGTCGAGTTGCGTGAGGATGGGCGCACGATCGTCAACGAGCCTCGGCGGTACTGGTCGCTGCCTTTCGTGAGTCGGTCCGGCGACGCGACGGCGGAGGAGATCCGGGCGACGCTCCTGCGTGCAGCGAACGAGATGGCAATCGCGGACGTTCCGCTTGGTACCTTCCTCAGCGGAGGCGTCGACTCCTCTACAGTCACGGCTGCCTTGAGCCTGTCGGGGCACGCCGTCCGGAGCTTCACCATCGGTTTCGATGACGCGGCATACGACGAGCGCCGATGGGCGCGCCAGGTCGCCGATCGCTACCGGACATCACACGTGGAGCGAACGGTGGAGCCCTCGGATGTGGGCTCGGTACTCGACCATCTCGGTTGGCACTACGACGAGCCATTCAACGATTATTCCAGCGTCCCAACCTACTATCTTTGCCGGGAGGCTCGCCGATCGATCACGGTCGCGCTGTCGGGTGATGGAGCCGATGAAATCTTTGCCGGCTACCGCAAGTACCAGAGGCTGGTCAGGCGATCGGAGCTCGCAGGCATCTTCCCGGTCGGCGTGGCGCGTGCTCTCTCAGCGGTTGCGCAACACACGCTCAGCGAAGGAAGCCACTGGCGGAGAACGCTTGCGCAGTACGGCCTGGCGGCGCCTCAGATGCTTGCCGACATGCTGTGCACCGGTTTTCCCCTCCCCCTCCTGCGCCAGGTGGCGCGAGGGCCGCTCGCCGAGGCCTTGTGCCATTACGATCCGTATCGGCTGGTCGAACAGCTTCTGGTCGCCGCACCACCCGACGAGGTCGGTCTGGTGAATTCGATGCGCCACCTCGATTTCGCGCTAACGCTCCCCGGGGACATCCTGGTCAAGGTCGATCGCGCGAGCATGGCCGTGTCGCTCGAAGTGCGGCCGCTCTTTCTTCACCGGGACGTGATGGAACTCGCGGCCGGAATCCCGGCAACGGCGCTGGCAAGTCATGACGCCGCGAAACTCGCGCTCAAGGAGGCGGTGCGACCGTGGTTGCCCGACGCACTGATCGACCGACCCAAGCAAGGATTCGCCATGCCACTGCCGGGGTGGCTCGGCCATGATTCCGTGATCGCCACCACGGTGCGTGGCGCCAGCTCCTCCGGTCCCCTGGCCGAGCTGCTCGACATGGGGCGCATTTCGCAGCTTTTGGCCGCCCACGCCCAGGGCGCGGGAAACTTCACGGCCATTGTGTACTCCGCGTTCATCCTCGACCAATGGTTCACGAAATGGATGCGGGTCTAGCATTCCCGTCGCCGTCCGTGCGCCTCTTCGACGTCGCATTTCTACCAGTCGGCGCTGGCGGAAACCTGAGCGTAGCGCCGTTGAAGCTTCGGTGCGATCACCTTCACTGCTCCGTCAGCAGCCGCTGGAAGTCGGCCCGAACCGCCTTAGCGTTCTTGGTTTCGTAATACCACCGAATCGTTCGGTCGAGCCCATCGCTGCTTGATCGCAACGATCTTCAACACGAGGCGATCAATATTGGCGGAGCTCGATGGCTTGAATAGTGTGAGTTGATATCTCTGACCGGCGCACGCGTCGGTCATGTACCCTATCAACTCTGCGCCCCACCCTGGATCGAACAGATTGTTGCCCTGAACGCGCGCGCGGGGCGCGGTCGGCGGCAAGCCCCCCCGCCCTTCTCGTACGACTAGCGCGCACCTGGGTCAATCGCGCCGCGAACATCGAGAAGGCCCGCCGCCTCCTCGGTTTCGAACCGATGGCGCTGGAGTGGGGACTCGAACAGACGGCGGCGGAGCTGCGCCGACAGGAGTTCATCTAGCTTGTGGGACTTTGCTCTCGAAACACGCCTTCCTTTAGCTGGTTGTCGCGTGCTGGTCTATTCTGTTTGTAGAAATTCCTTGATGCTTTTTGCCGCGATCGAATGCTCGTTTGCCAGCCAGTGACTTCGAGTGTTGAATGTAGTCCCCTTTTTCGCCTCTTCCACGAAAGAACGACGAAGAAACAGACACGCAATTTTCTGTTCTTCACAATTCTTATACAGGTATTGTTCGTTCGGGGTCATCGCCTCATCGGATTTGATGAGTTCTGCCAACACCGGTAGATACACGAAGACCGGCGTCGCGTTGATCTGCCGGGTGGTTCTTACGAATTCTCTGAGAATAGACGTCGTGAGCGTTTTGGCTCTCTCGTCATTCAACCCGAGCGTCCACCGAATCTTCTCTCGTAAGATCACACCGAGATCGAGAATTTTCAATCGGTAGAACTCGTGCGTTATGAACCACTCCGGAGAAGGAACAGAAACATTGACGAGGTGCAATTCGTGATCCAGTATTTCAAATTTCGGCTTAGAGTAATTGTTGAATTCAAAAAGATTGCGGTTCATATCGAACCACACATATCCCAAGATCACGATGTCTGGACGATATTTGATCCCTTCTTCTTGTAAGTAGAGCAACATTTGATCGTGTCCATAACCGTGAATACCTAAATTAAGCACCTCCGTATCGGGCATGATGCTTTCCAGATAGTGTGAATAGGTTTCGCCATCTGATACTTCATCCCCGAAACTATAGGAGTCGCCAAAAACAAGAATCCGACGTTTACCCGATTGCCGAGCATAAGAATACTCAGCTTTTCCCCTAAAGCCCATGGAGTTGGAGTTCAAGATCTTATTCTTGAAGACCACCATGTCCTTGATACCAGGCTTTAGCGTCCAGCCTCTCGACGGATGATAGGCATCGAACTTGTAGACAAACTGCTGCTGATCGGTGTGTTGATTTATCCAGTGAATCCTTGAGGAGGAATCGTCATACCCACTTAACTTACGAAAAATGGGGTCAATTGAAAACAAGCCACGAAAGACAACCTCTAGGAACAACAAAAGACCAAGACTGTAGAGTCCGATCTCTACGGTTCGCCGTCCGATAGATTTACTTGACATTGGGTTGAGGGTCACCGTAATTCAGTACCGGGGCTCCGTCAGCAGGAGCTCGAAGTCAGCCCGGACGGCCGCCGGGTTCTTCGTTTCGTAATACCACCGAATGGTTCGGTCAAGCCCGTCGCCGAAGCGCACCTGCGGCTCCCAGCCACGCAGCGTCTTCCCCAGTGAGTTATCGCGCACCCGCTTGTACAAGCCTGTGGGTTTCGTCGGATCAGGCAAGGATGTGGACTGCACTTCGGTGCGACGGAGTATTTCCTTGGCGGCGGCGTACCGTTGTGCACGCGAGCGCGGTCCTGCGCTACGGACTGACGCCGGCGACTCTGACGCTTCTTCGCCCGCCCGTCAACGAAACTCCACCGACAAACTCGTGACACTGCGCGGGAGGAGAAGAGTGCTGATGCTGCCGTCTGCGCGCGGCGCCGCCGCAGTGAGCGGAAGCCAATAGCCCTCGGCGGATGACTGTTCGCCCTTCATTTCGCCGCTGAGCTCAACGCGCCCCGCAGTCCTCACGGTTACGGACACTGGATCAAGATGGTTGTTGACCACGACCGCGATGATCCTCTTCCGCGCATCGTCGCGGAATGCCGAGGCCAGCACCAGCGGGTCATCGGTTTCGCTGTCAATACGCACGGCGCCACGCCGGATCCAGCGGGCGTAGTGCCCGATCGCATAGCCGGTGCCGCTGATGCTGACCGTACCGCGCACACGGTTGAAGTGAACCAGGCAGTCCTCGCCGCAGGGGCCATGCTGGGAAAACATGTCCGCAACCTGGTACATGGCCCAATACGACGAAGCGTTCGCGTAGCGCATTTCATCGTGGATGTGAATGGCCCGCCCGCGCAGCGAATCCAGCGGGCCCGCCCGGCCATTGCTCACTTCGGTCATCCACACCTGCAGGCCGTACTGCTTCGCGAGGTCGCGGATGTCGTTGCGCACCTTGATGCGTCCTGCGTCCGGCCCGCCCTGCCCCGACGTGGCCAGAATGCGGTTCACGTCGCTGTAGACCGAGCCGTACGGGTAGGTGTGATAGCCGATCGCGCCCACGTAGCGGCGCGCTTCCGGGTCGGCGAGGATGGCGCGCGCCGAGGCGAGGCTGGCCTCCTCCGTCTCCTCGCTGGCAACCACCATGCGCAGGTCGCCGAATCCTTCACGGCGCAAGCGCGCACCGACCGCCTTTACGAGATCCACCACTTCCTGCACACCGCCGCCCGCGAGCTCGCCATTGCCGGTGGTCGGTTCGTTGAACAGATGATGCCAGCGCGTTACGATGCCGAACTTGTCGCGCCAATAAATCAGCGGCGCGACGACGTTCTCGGCCATCTCTTCGAGATAGAGCCGATAGTTGGATTTACGCACGCCGGCCAACCATGGGTCGGACCAGCGCACGTTGGTTCCGCTGTGGATGGTGAAGTTGTCGAAACCGTAGGGCCGGGCGAGATCGACGATGCCGGTCTTCTGGCCTTCTGAACGGACGAAGTTGAATGCACGCCAGTTGAACGTCAACGGATCGCCGTCGTCGTTGGCGGTCGTGTAGCGAGACGGATCGAAGTTTTCGTAGGGGCCGACTTCGAGCTGCCCCATGGTGATGCCCACCTGGCCGTAGACGGCCTCGATGACGCGAGGGCGCAGTGCCCCCATCAGGTCCTCCCGGCTCACCATGTCGAAATATTCGTTGGTCGTGGCGCCGAAGCCCTCGATGACCTGATGCGCCATTGCCTCGTCGATGCGAACGGAGACCGATCTCGCGGGCGCCGGGGTGGGCGTCGGCAGCGTCGCAGGTGCCGTAGCGGGCACTGCCACGTCGGGCTCACGCGGCTGCGCTTCCTGCTGGGGGCCAGGCGTGCCGGCACAGCCGGCGATCACCGCCATGCCCGCCAGCAAGGCCAGCGTGAGCGGCGGCACGAAGGATAGAAAATTCAATAGCACCTCCGCGAGTATCTCAGCTTTTCTTATTCGGGGTAGACCGCGGTTTGGAAGTCAGTTCGGGTGCGGCAGTGTTCGGGGCACCGGAAGACCTCAAAATACTCTTTCGCTTTGGCCGATTTCAGTCCTTGCAATGATGCCAGCAATTCTCGATGGCCCACGAGGCTTGAACGTTGTTCAATGGAGCAGATTGTTGTCCGTTCGACGCTCGTCCCCACCGCTTGGACGTAGCAAAGCGTGATAAATCCCAATCGGGTTTGGCTCATCCAGCGGCTCGCTCACATAGACGACTTCGGAGAGAAACGCGTTGAACTCCTCGATCGACGCACCACAGTTCCTCATCTGTGGCGGATGCACTTCGCAGAGGATGATGGGCTTGCATTCGGCCAGGACTCGACGCGCCCCGCGAAGCACCATCAGCTCTGCTCCCTCCACGTCGATCTTTATTACGTCGGGACGCAGATCGCGTGCCGCCTGAAGGCCGTCAATTGTGACCGAGTCCACCGTGAGTTCGCTTGCAGGCTCGGTGCGCCGCTCGGGATTCAGATCCTCGACATTTTGGCGCGCAATTGAAGCAGCCATGCTCGCCTTGTATGCGAAGAACTTGACACCCTTGTCGGTATCGGAGACGACCGCCGGCACCACCTCCACGACGCTTTCGAGACGATTGAAAGCGATGTTGCGGCGAAGCTTGGCGATCGTTTCGGGCGCTGGCTCGAACGCGAGTACCTTCCCCGAACGGCCGACCCGAACGCCGGCGCCCAGTGCGAAAATTCCGATATGCGCACCAATGTCGTACACCGTCATACCTTCGCGGATGAGCGAGACGAAAGGGTAGTAGAACGCCGGCTCATATTTTCGATTGTCGCGGCGATCAAAGCGTGCGCCGTCTTCGTACTCGAGGCGGAATAGCTCGCCATTAATGTGTGCAAGGTAGCCGCTCCGAGCGTAGATTCGCTTGAACGCGCCGTTCCAAATCGGCTCAATGGTTTGCCATATCCAAGTTTGATTCCTGAGTAGGCCTGAATTGCGGATCCCAGAACCAATGCGATGCATCAAGTAAGACAGCGACATATGGCGGTCCTCTGACGGCATGAACATACAAGCATAGCAGTGATGCACGGCAGAAAAAAGAGGCAACTTGCGCCGCCCTCTCTATGAGGATTCGCGAACCTGGAGGGGTTGAATCAATTCTTCTGTCAATGTCGGCAGAAACCTACCGGGCCGAGCAACGTGTAGCGCGGCGCCAGCCTGAACGAGGCTGCCTCATCGCTCGGTCAGAAGCCGATCAAAGTCGGCACGGACCGCCACCGCGTTCTTCGTTTCGTAATACCAGCGAATGGTTCGGTCGAGCCCGTCGCTGAAGGACACTTGCGGCGCCCAGCCGAGCAGTCTTTTTCCCAGCGAGTTGTCGCACACCCGGTTGTAGGGTCCGGTGGGTTTTGTCGGATCAGGCAACAACTTGGACTGCACTTTGGTGCGACGGAGTATCTCCTTGGCGGCGTCGATCACCCTGGTGCGCTCCATCGTGCCGAGATTGACCGCGGTGCCGTCGTCAATCTTCTCGGCGGCCAGTATCGTCCCCTCGACAATGTCGCTCACATAGGTCCAGTTTCGGATCTGTTCGCCCGTGCCCCACACGATGAACGGGTCCTGCTTGACGAACGCCCGCGCGATCATCGCGATGACCGCATGGTTCTCGAGGCAGCGCTCGCCGTAAGCGGTGAAATACCGAAGCGATGCGCATTTGAAGCCATAGTCCCGATGGTAGGCTTGGAGCGTCAGCTCGCACATCAGCTTGGCCCAACCGTAGAGGTTGTCCGCCGCGTAGGGCGGCTTCACCAGATCCTCTTTCAGGTACAGGACCTCGGAGGGGTCATGCTGCAAGTGATCGGGATAGACGCAGCCGGATGAAGCGAATGTGAACTTCTCGACTCCGCAGCGGTGGGCGGCGCGAATCATCAGCCCGTCGAGGGCGAGGTTCGTGGAACACGCTGCTTGATGCAGATCGATGTATCCCCGACCACCGTGGTTCGCCGCCAGGTGGAAGACGTGCTGCATTCCCTTCACCGCTCGTTCAGCCATCCCCGGCGAAAGCAGGTCCGCTTCGATGAATTCCACCGCCTGGCGATCCAGCAAGTGCTGGACGTTTGCGCGTGTCCCGCTTGAGAGGTCGTCGGCAATGCGCACGGAGGCGCCGCGCGAGACCAGCGCATCAACCAGATGCGAGCCGATGAAGGAACAGCCGCCGGTGACGAGCACCTTCTTGTCTTTCCAATATGACATGGCAAATTTCTCCAATAGCCGACGGCGGGAATGGTCGAATTATCGCTCTGAATCGTCAGTTCTCGCAATGCGGCTGGCCGCCTCCTTACGAACCCGTCTTATAAAACCGTTGGGCAATCCGCTGCGAGTGGATCGTCTTTCTCCGAATATGTCGGGCCGTTAGTCGCTCCCATATCCGTTGGGATTGGCCCGATGCCAATCCCACGCGCTCTTTACGATCGTCTCAAGCTCATGTCCAGGTTTCCAACCTAAAACCTTTCGGGCCTTTTGGGCGTTCGCCACCAAGCGCGAAGGGTCGCCCGGGCGGGCGGCCTCCATGCTGGTCTTAATCTCGCAATTCGTCAGTCGCCGCGCCGCCTCTATCACTTCCAGAACTGAATAGCCTTGGCCATTTCCCAGATTGATGCACGCTGACTCGCTCCCGCTTCGCAAATAGTCGAGCGCAAGCACGTGTGCTGCGCAAAGATCGCTTACATGAATGTAATCGCGGATGGCGGTGCCGTCAGGTGTCGGATATTTGTTGCCAAAAACGGAGACGTGCGGCGTCTTTCCCATCGCGGCAAATAACACGTTAGGGATCAAGTGCGTTTCGGGCTCGTGATGTTCTCCACGCCGCGCAGTCGCTCCAGCCGCGTTGAAATATCGCAGCGCCACATATTTCAGGCCATAGGCCCGATCGTATGCTTCGAGAATCTTTTCCATTGTCAATTTGGACCAGCCATAGGGATTCGTCGGCTGTTGCGGATGCTCCTCATCGATGGGGTCGCGGATTGGCTCGCCATACGTCGCGCACGTTGAAGAGAAGACGAATCGACGCACGCCGGCGGCAATCATTGAATCGAGCAAGGCGATGCCATGCTCGACATTCCTCTCGAAATACAGTTTCGGCTGAACTACCGATTCCCCGACACAAGCCAGCGCGGCGAAGTGAATACAGGACTCGATTTCGTGCTCACGACAGATTCGTTGCACCAGGGCTCGATTACCTGTCTCGCCTTGGTAGAAGGGAACGCTCTCGTCCAATGCCGCTCGGTGCCCGCGAAACAGGTCGTCGAGCACGACTACGCGTTCATTCCGCTCGAGCAACAAATCGACCATAACGCTGCCAATGTACCCGGCGCCACCTGTCACTAAAACGCTCATAGCTTATTCCGTTTAGATTTTCAAACCCCGCCTGACCGATACGAACGGAACGAACCACGATTGACCGATTCGTCCCTCGCCTGGAGTATATCCTGCTGGACTGCCGTCTCTCACGGACGCGGATCAGACCCGGGCGCGGTCTGGTCGAGAATCTCCATCGTCCGCCGAGCGCTCTCGGCGAGAGAGAAGCGCTTCGCGCGCGCACGGCCCTTTTCTTCGTATGCGTGGCGAAGCGCCGTGTCCGTGAGCAGAAGGGTCAGCCCTTTCACCAGATCGTCGACGGACGGAGTCGGCATCGACAGCACTGCATCCGCTCCGCCTTCCGCGAGCGCGGGATGATCGACCGCGAGCACGGCGGTTCCGCTCGCCATCGCCTCGAACATTGTCCACGAAATCCCTTCGTAGTTCGAAGGGAGCGCGAAGACATCGGCAGCCGCGTAGAGCTTGGCGAGCACGTCCTGATCCAGATGCGGCAGATAACGCATCACCAGCCCGACGCCGTGGTGCGACGCGATCTCCTCGAGCGGGAGCAAATTCACATTTGGGCCGACGATCAGCAGATGGTGCGGGAAATGCTGTTCCGCGCGAACGCGTGCGAACGCTTCGATGAGGTTGGGGACGTGACGGCGCGTCGCGAGCTTGCCAACGAAAATCACGAACGGGACGCGCCCGCCGAAGATGCGGCGCGCGGCGTCGGTCAGGCTCTCCTCGCTGTGCGGCTCGAAGAAGAGATCGGCCGGCCCGGGATACACCACGTCGATCTTTGCATCAGGGACACCGAAGAACCGGACGAGGTCGGCGCGCGTCGAGAGCGAGTTCGCGATCACCCGGTCCGCGCGCCGCGCGCTCGTGCGCGCCACCCCGGTGAATCGCATACGTTGCCACCTCGAGAACGACTCGGGAATCGCCTCGTAGATCCCATGGTTCGCCACCACCACATGCCCCCTGTACCAGAGCGGGCACGTGTACTCAGAGAAGAGCAGCGCCGCGCCGGACGCGGCGCGCGGCAGCTTCCACTGCTCCCAGAGCAGGTACGGGAGGCGTGTGGGCAGGGTACGCAGCTCGATCGTGGTCGTGGATCCCAAGCCGTCCACCTGCAGCGCGGCCGGACTGAGGAAGATGATCCTGTCGAACGGCTGCGGCCCCATGCTCCACTGCTGCGCCAAATACTCGAGGTGGCGTCCGATCGCGGTTCGTTTCGCCGACAAGCGCAGCGCATTGACGACGAGCGTTCTCAATGACACCCCTCGCACCGCGGTTCTCTGGCGCACAAATCCGTGATGCTCATGGCGGCGGAGTAAGCACCGGTTCTCCGGCGCTGGCCAGAGTGCGAGCGGGAGCCGCGGAGGCGCCCTTTGAAGATTTCCAGGCGAACGGAGAGGGTGGATAGCACGGCGCTGCTACGTCTCCACGCCGGCGTCGTCGCGAACGAACCGGCGGAAGTGCTCAAGGAAGC
The DNA here is from genome assembly GCA_016194905.1 of Betaproteobacteria bacterium. Lineage (NCBI taxonomy): Bacteria > Pseudomonadati > Pseudomonadota > Betaproteobacteria > Betaproteobacteria bacterium. The sequence goes on along the minus strand of JACQAP010000023.1, from coordinate 19,492 downwards.
CCTGCGGGCGAAAGAGATCGTAGGCGGGAGACTCGAGGAAGCTTCGCCCTGCATCGCGATAGCGGGCGATCTGCACCGGCGTCAAGTCGTGGAGAAACCGGCGCAAATCAGCGAAGCCCTCGAACTGCCGCATATCGATAAAGCTCTCCGCGGGAATCCGGTCGGTCACCTCGGGCGCTCCCCAATATACTGGCACGCAGCCGGCCGCGAAGCAGTCGAAAATCTTCTCGGTGATCCACCCGGGCAAAATCATATTCTCGAAGCAGATCGCAAAGTTATAACGACTGAGCGTCTCTGCCTTGGATGTGACCGTGCCTTGGGAAGCTGCCGCGACCGCCGCGTACACCGGATTGGGCCAGCGGCGCTGTTTCGCCTCCCAGAGCGCATCGTAGATCCGACGGAATGTCCAAGGCACCCAGCTCTTGCCGACCCGCATCGGGGCGCGATCCCATGCCTTACCGTACAGGTCGATCTCGCCGAAGCGGTGAAAGTATTCCACCGCCTTGAGGCGCGCCGTGTAGAGCTCCGCGCGGTAAAGCCTCGGAAGCTTGTTGGCGTTGATCATCGTGAGAAATCCGCGGTCGGTCCGCGCCCACGCGGTTTCGTGTACCCCGTCGAGGCACTGGGGCCAGACGAATCGTTCGACACGAATCGATGTTCCGGTGAACGGTGCCAGCGAGGCCGCGTCGCTAAAGCACATGATTCGTCGCACGTAGCGCTGCATCGCCGGCAACGCCGCGTACATCGACGGCTCGACGATCGGGCACTCGAAGGCGAAGAACGCGCTAAGCGTCACATCGGGCCTGCGCGCAAGGCTCGCGTAGTCCGCCACGCGCCCTACCGACACGTAGATCTTCTGTACGTCGTCCGGTTCCGCGGGTATCAGATCCGCGGTATGAACGGGAATCCCCTGCCGGGTAAAGTGCTCCCGCACAAGCAGGAACGGGGCGAGGATATTGTCGCCGCCGAGGGGGTTAGTCGATGGATCGAACAGCCGATCCCGCAAAAAATGATGTGAAGGTGGATCGATGTAGAGCGCAATCCGCGCCGCGCTCTTCAACTGACCGGTTGTCACGTCCATCTGGCCCTCAAACCTTCCAGAGTCTCCCGGATCCACCGGCGCTCATGGCCGGTGAGAAGACATGCGAAGCCACTGACGACGAGAAAATATATACCCGCCTTGAACAGCAGTGACTCCCAAGCCGGTCCCTGGAACAGCGCACCCATCAGACCTGCGGCCACCAGGCCGAGCAGAAGCCAGCCGGAACGCGCGGCTACGCGACCTGGCATCCGAAGCCCGAACGAACGATGCAGGAATATCATGGTCGCGATGTACAAGAATACCGGGGCCACAAGCACGGCCAGTCCGGCACCGAGAATGCCGAGTGGCCCCACCAACAGATAAGCCATGCCCACGACAAGCAGTTGGGCGACCAGATTAGTCGCTACATGAAATGGCATGTGGTTCAGCGCGATCACCAGCGATTGGTAGGTCCCGCTGAGAAGGCCCAAGATTTCCGTGAGTACGAACACCATTGCGAACATCGCGCCAGGCGAGAATGCCGAGGAGTACAGAATGTAAATTGCAATGTCGGGAAAAAGCAGGAGCGGCGGTACCGCCAAGCCCGCGAGCAGACAGAACGTCATTTGGAAATGGTTGGCCCACTCCATTCGTTCTCCGGGGCTCCCCCCTCGGTTGACATTCGGAGTCAGGAACACGGCATGGGCGGAACCCAGCACCGCTCGCACCGCGAGACTAATGCCGATTGCCGCCTGCATCCATCCGGCGGTCTCGGCGCCATGGTCACTCAGCAGCCGATAGTGGACGAAAAGCGCGGCGTAAGGCGCGAGAAAGGTCAGGATCAGGAGCGCGCCCGAGAAACGCCATATCGGGCCGGGAAGCCCGACAACGAATCGCTGCAGCAGTGTGCCGCGAGGCTCCGGTGCTTCGGTGCCCTTGGTCGCCAGTCGGGTGACGCCCACGACCAGAATCGTTCCCAACACCGCGTAGGCCGCGTAATAGCCGGCCAACCCGCCCCACCAGATTCCCACAATCCCGACCGCGAGGACGACCGCATGCAGGAGTCCTACGAGCATGGAGCGGTTCTGCTGCATTCGACCGGCGATCGCGTTTTGAAGGAAAGGGATCAGCCCGATCACCGGCAGACCGAAGATGGCGACAGTGAGGGCATCGCGGTACGGGAGGAGCGCCTCCCCCCAAGTGGCGGGCCGGAACACGGTAACCAGGAGCGCGCCGACGGTGGCCGCGAGGATCAACGCGAGCAACAGGTTTCGCATCCGTGTGAACAGGGCGCGAAACTCCGTCGGGCCGGCGGTCCAACGCTCGGGGAGGAATCGAACGGCGGCAAAGGGAAGCGATAGAGAGACGGTCTGGGCGATCACGGCGAGCAACTTGTCGATCACCGCCATCACGCCCACAAACTCGGGCCCGAGCACGACCGCGAAAGTTTTCGTCCGCACCAGGAGCACGAGCATCGTGATCACCTGAACGGCACCGATCGTCAGAAATGCCCGGAGCATCATCGGAGCACACGCGTCAGACGCAACGCGTACCGGCGATCAACGAAGACGGCGGCCACAAAGCCGCGAATCTGGCAGTCCTCCAGGCTATCGTCGAAAATCATCGCGAACACAAAGTGAGCGATGAGGTCACGCCCATGTCGCAAGCCGCCTATCGAGAATCGCGATACTGAGGATCATGGCTGCGTGGCCGCTGGCAACGGTTTCATGGGCTGTTCGCAATCTGGGGGCGAGACGTGGGTCGATGAACTCGTCAAGGATACCAAAAGGTAAGTATTGCGCGCATGGTTCAGTGAACCGCTGAGGAAATTGACTACGCCGGATTCGGTTATACCTCCTCCCGTCGGCTAATGGGCGGTGTCTGCGCTCCGCGCGATCGGGTAAGCGCGAGATAGGCGAAGAACGCGACCAGGTAGAAGCCGATCGCGAGGAAGAGCGTCGCGTCGAAGCCGAGGCGCATCGACGCGACAATCGCGACGAGCGAGCCGACCACGGTCATGAAGCCGTTCATGCCCCACGCCCAGGGGATCAGGTCCGGCGAACGGGAACGGAGCGCTTCGATGCCGAGCGGGAACGGCATGCCGAGAGCCATCCCGAGCGGCACCAGACACGCGCCCGTGAGGAGGATCCGCTTCACCTGCCCTAGACTGAGGGCCGCTCGGGCGATGTACGGAAACCCGAGCACGAACGCCACCGCGACAACCGCGAAGACAGGAATGATCAGGATCGCCGCTCGCCCGACCGAGCGGGACAGTCGCTCGGACGCCCGGCTGCCGGCACCCGCGGCGACCAGAAGCGTGAAGAGCACCGTCGCCATCGACCTGATCGGGTGGCCGACAATCAGCACGCACTTGAACAAAAGCACCAGCTCGACGATGACGAAGCCCAGGCCGAGACAAGAGAAATACAGGAGCGCGGGCAGCCTCTCTGCTTGGCGCAGCCCCCTTTGCCGTACCCACACGAGCGGAACGAAGACGAAGAACATGGATGAGACAAGAGACAATCCGCCGAGCGCGTACAGGTGCGCCTTCTCCAGCGGCAGCCAACCTCGCAGGCTGGCGTTCAGGAACTGCGCCGTCATTTCCGGGACGTAGCCCTGTTCGTCGGGCACGAGCTTCTGAACGACCTGTCGCAGATCTCGAAAGAACGGCTTGTTGTCGGTCGGCGGCGCGATGCGGTACGGGAGCCGCGCCTCGAGCGCCGGTGGGACAGGCACGTCGAAGAACTCGCCCGGGATGTTCCGCTCTTCCGGCTGGCCGGGTGCGAAGAGGAGCTGGTAATTCCAACGCGGCTCGGCAGCGAAATCGGGACTCAGAAACGTGCGAATCTCGGCGATCTCGCCGGCCGTCCAGGGTGACCGCTTGACCAGGAACGTCGTCATCGAGACATAACCCGACGTGATCACCAGATGCTGCTTGAAATCATCGCCAGGAAACAGGCGCGCCCAGGCGGCCGCGGCGGTCGTCAGCATCCGCGGATACACGAAATAGTTGATCTGGAGGATGCCATCGTCCGTGAGGTGCGAGAAGTATTCCTCGTAAGCCTCCACCGTCTGAAGGTAGACGGGATTCACTCCTCTCGCGCCGTTCGCGATCGACGCGGTCGTGTGATTGCTGTGCATCTGGATGATGTCGTACCGCTCGTCCGTGTGGCGAAGGAAGCTGCGTCCCTCCTCGCACACGGTCCTCACTCGAGGATCGTCGAAGATCCGCCCGATGAAGTTGGCGTAGGGGCCACGCGCCGCCTCGATGACGGCACACACCATCTCTACAGCATCCACATGCCGGCTCCCCCACGTCAGCGCCGCAAGCGTCTCCTGGCCGCCGGCGCTCCCGATCACAAGCGTGCGCGGCGAGCGATCGCGCTCGAGCCAGTGCGCCAGCGCGACGTACCGGCCTGAGTTGTACCGCGGCTGTTGGCCGACGATATCGAAGTAATGCCGGCGCGCGTTTTCGAAATCGCCATCAAACTGAAAGAAGCTGGAGCTCTGCGCGCCGCCGTCGTACGCGACGCGCTTGCGAAAACCAGAGCCCTCATCAATGACGTCGATTTTGGAGACGGGATCCCACCGAGACCACTCCGCGTGCTCCCGTGAGCCGAGCAGCGCGCCCCGCTTCAGTGCGAAGGCCTGGAACTCGACGTCGCCTGCAAGCACCGCAACCACGAGAAACACCACCATGGCCGCAAACGCGACACGGTCGCGTCCCCGGAACCCGCGGCCGCCGAAGAGCCATGCGCTGAGTGTGGCGAGCGCGGCGACGACGATCATCGTGCGCCCGGCGCCGATGAGCGTCGGCAGGAAGAAGATGCTGACGCAGCCGACACCCGCCCCCGTGAGGTCCCAGAAATACAGGCGGTGGACACGGGAGGCGTACCGAGTGAGCACAATCGAGATCACCAGACCGGAGGCAAGAAATGGCGCGAGGACACCGGCGTACAGGATCAACAGCAGCGGCAACTGCCCCCAGGGTTCTTCAACGAGCCTCTTGAGATCGAAAGGAAGTAACGTCAGCAGCGGGATGAGCGCGAGGACGCACGCGGCGAACGCCAGCGAGGCGCGCGCGGCGAGCCGCTCGGTCGCAACGGCTGCCATCGGCCAGAGCATCAGGATGATGCCACCCAAACCGAAACCGAAGATCGCACTCGACACAACGAGGTACGACAGATTCGACTGCAGGATCACGTCGAAAATGCGCGTGAGGACGAGCTCGAGGAGCAACGTCGCGGCCGACACGATCGCCAGGCCCGGATACAGCATTGCGGACGAGCCGCGCGCTTGGCCGTGCTGCAGGTTATCTTTCGCATCCATGCACTCGGGAGGCTAGCACAAAAGCGTCTCCCGGCAGGCCCTATGATTGATGGCTACTCGCGCGTGAGACACTCCTTGCCCGCCCTACGCCTCCCGCGTCAGAGTGCCTCAGGAGGGGGAAGCGGCGATTGGTTGTCATATACTTATCGCAAGCCGGGGGAGCTGTATGGCGGCTCACCGATCTTCGGTTGGGGTCTGAAGGATGAAGAACGTTTTTTGGATCTAATCGAAACCGAGAAGAGCGGGACGGACGCTTGACGCTGGTTCCGGTCCCGAAGGGGCATGATCGGGATGTCTTAAACCTAACGACCAAAATCGGCATGAGATCATGAACGAGAAGCGTGCGGAAGTTTTGATATGAGCTGGAACATCGTTCGAATGCACTATGGCCTTTCCGCCCCATACGACTTCCGGGTCGCCGTCCCATTTCTCCTCGGATGCCTGGGCGCGGCTGCATCGATGCTCACCGCGGTGGCGTATTTTTCGATCGACGAGCTCGGATTCGGATCGCAGCGCTTCTGGTTTCTCGCTTGCGTCGGACTGGCATTTCTGGTGGCATCATTGGCGAGCCGCAGGAGCGCCCTGTCATGGTTGTGCATCGCGCTGGCTTCGCTTGAGCTGGGCCTGGGCATCGGCAGCGACCTGCTAGCGCGCGCCGGGCTGGGCAGATCCTTGATGCCGCCCGACGTGCATCTCGGCAAGGAGGTGAGATTCATGTACCACCCCCTGCTGCAAATCGTTCCGGTCCCCAACTTTACCAGCTCAAAGGGCAGGCTTGTCCGCCACAACTCCCTGGGCCTGAGAGGCGCCGAACCAACGCCATTGCAACAGGGCAGGACAACATTGATCAACGTCTACGGCGGCTCGACAACCTACGATACCCGCGTGCCCAACGGCAAGACCTGGCCGGAACAGTTGGAGCGGGAACTCGGAGACGGCTACCTGGTCCTGAATTTCGGTGTACCCGGCTACAGCACGGTCGAGCATGTGATTCAGACGGCTTTCTACTCGAACAAACTGGGGCGATCGCCCGCGTGCGCGGTCTACTACGTCGGCTGGAACGACATCAGGAGCGCGCACTTGCCCGACCTGGACAATGCTTATGCGAACTATCATCTGCCCGACCAGCGGCGCAATTTCCTACAGCGCCAGGGGTCGGAATTCAGCCCCCTCCTGAGTGTTCTGATTCCGTACCTGAAATCGGTGGTGGATACGGTCCCGCCCCCGCCCCGTTATGCCCTGACTCCAAAATCGGGGACCGACCCGCGCCTGGAGGCCATTTTCCTCGCGAATATCTCAAGCATCGTCGCCCTCAACAAAGGACGCGGAACGAAATCGATCTTCATCGGCCAGATCCTGAACCGGGAAAAACTCAAATCGGATCGCGTGTACGGCTGGCTGCCCCTGGTGCGGGACAAGGACGTGTGGCCGCTGCAGGCGCATTTCAACTCGCTTCTGCAAGCACTCGCGCTAAGCATCGATGCCGTGTATATCGACGCCGATGTGGACAGCTTTTCCGACGCAGACTTCGCTGATAACGGCCATTTCTCGGAAGGCGGATCGCTCAAGTTCGCCAAGTCCATCGCCGGCCGGATCGCGCAATCGTGCAGATGATCCCGCAAGCTACGGACCCGGGCGGCGGCCGGGGGTGATCGGCGCGCCGCGCTACAACCATTCGAGCTTCTACGCGTCGTAGCTGGTGGCGTCGTTGCGCTTTTCAAACATGGAGGTAATTACGACCGTATCAGGAACGCACGGGCGGCACGGCCGAGCGCGCGCGCTCCGAGGTACATGCCGCCGAGCGGAGTTCCCAAACGCGCGAAACGGCGCGGTTCGCGCAGGTAATAAGCGTCTACGCGTGGCAGTAAATGACGATCATGAGTGGGGCGGGTGGCCGCCATGCGCGTCGTGCATGCGGCACGGTAATGCGCGCGGACGATCGCCACGCTGGCCGGGGAGTGCGCGCCGAAGGGGTAGGCAAACGTGGTGACAGGCGCGGCGGCGCCGTCCTCCAGCGCGCGACGCGATCCGGCGATTTCTTGCTCGAGCTGGTCCGCGCGCGTTCGATCGAGACGCGGATGCGTAAACGTGTGGCTGCCGATCTCGATACCCGCTTGTGCGATCTCGCGTAGCGCCGGCCAATCGAGAAGCGGCATGCGCGGAATCGAAGGCCCCTGCCCTGGCCACTCGTTCGACTTGCCGACGAGCCCCGCAACAACGAAGAGCGTTGCGCCAAAGCCCGCATCCCGCAAGGCTGGCAGCGCGTGCTCCTGGAAGTTAGCGTAAGCATCGTCGAAGGTGAGCACGACCGGGTTTGGCGGGAGCACCGCATTTCCGTTCAGGGCATCGATCAGCCGATCGAACCGGATTCCGTTGAAGCCGTTTCGCGCGAGTAACCGCATGTGTTCGCGAAAGTCCGCAGGGGCAACCGAAAGCACCGAACCACTCCGATCGATCGAGTGGTAAGTGAGGATGGGAATCCGCGATGGTGGATTCATGACGTCGCCTCGAACTGGGTGCAGAGCGCGATACGCACCGCCTCCAAACCATCGCGCCCACTTGCGGGTGCGGACTTGCCCGCGCAGATTGCCTCGCCCCAGTCGCGCTGGTCTCCCACCAGCGTCTCGACGAAGCTCCACTGCCAACCCTTGAGGCGCTCCTTTGCTTGATACACGGGAAACGGGTAGTGCTTTGCTTTCATCTTTTCGCCGGGCGTGCCGCGCCAGAGCGTGAGCCACAGCGGCGGAAAGCCGAAGCGAATCGCGCCCGAGGTGCCGAAGATCTCCATGCGCCAACCATAGCCGCGCCACTCAGTCCACGAACTTTGTACCGACGCGATGCGTCCGGCCGCACTTCGCATCAGCACGAACCCGTTGTCCTCACAGCCGGGCTTTCGCCACGAGTGGTTCGACGAGAGCCCCATGAACGTGTCGACCTCCCCGAGGAACCAGCGCGCGAGATCGATCATGTGGATGCCGTTATCCATCAGCGTTCCGCCGCCCGTCATGGAACGCTCGGTGATCCACGCGGGGCCGAAGTCCTTGCCCCCCTTGTGGCCGTGGAAGGCGCGGATGTGGTCCACCTCGCCGACCGCGCCCTCCGCCACGAGTTGCTTCGCCAACCGCGCCGCAGGAGTCTGGCGGAGTGTGAACCCGGTGGCGAGGCAGACGCCGGCTTTCTCGGCGGCCTCGACCAGCTCCTCGCATTCGCGCACTGTCGAGGCGAGGGGCTTCTCCACGAGGAGGTGCTTCCCGGCACGAAGGCAAGCGAGGCCGAGTTCGCCGTGCGACGACGGCGGCGTCGAGAGGATGACCGCGTCCACCTCCGGATCGAGCGCAAGCGCAACCGGGTCGGTGCCGCTTTTCGCGCCCGCGCCGGCGAGCGCCCGCGCGAGGTCCGCGCGCGCGTCCGCAACCGCCGTGAGCCTGAACATCTCCGGCATCTTCGCGAGCGCCTGTGCGCGCATCTTTCCGATGAAGCCCGCGCCGATGAGGCCGACGCGCAAGGGGCGCTGGGGGGTCCAGGGGGATTGCATAGTGGTCCGGTCCTTATCGTGTAGGGTGACGCGAAGCGGCGCGATCTTCGATGACGCGCCGGATGAGTTCCAGATACTGCTTCAGGTGCGCCTCCTCGGTCCATCGCTCGAGCGCGACGCGGCGTCCGCCGTCGCCGAGTTCCGCGCGCAGCGCAGGCGACGAGATCAGCCGCTGCATCGCCAGGCGGCACTCCGCGAGCGTGTCGAACAGCAGTCCGCCGCCGCTTTCCTCGATGACTTCCGTGATCGCGCCGATGCGGCGCGCGACGACCGGGACGCCGTGCGCGAGCGCCTCCGCCACGGCCAGCGGAAACACCTCGTAGCAAAGCGACGGCACGACGACCGCGAGCGCGCCGCGGTACAGCTCGGCTACGCGTGACGGGTGCACCTGTCCGAGGAATTCGACGTTCGGCAGATCGGACGCGAGGCGGCGCAGCTCGGCCTCGTACGATCCGGTCCCGGCAACGCGCAGACGCGCCTCTGGAAAGCCGTGCAGCATCGGAAACAGTTCCTGGAGCCCCTTCAGCTTCTCGAGGCGCCCGACAAACAGGAAGCTCAGGTCGCGCCCGTCGGCGCGTTGCGGCTTCTCGCGCGGCACCGGCACGAAGCTCGGTAACACCTCCATCGCCGCCACGACGCCGTCGTCGCTGTGCCGTTGCATGGCGAACCGGCTCGGCATGAGAAGGCGGTCGAGCCGGGCGACGCAGCGGTTGACACGCGCCATCGACCGCCAAAGCTGCGGCGGGCGGCGGGCGCGGAGCGTGCAGCGCAGGCATTCCTTCTCGCGGCACGCCTCCCGATCGAACTTGAACAGAACGTGGGTGGGGCAGACGAGCCAGTATTCGTGCGCGGTGTAGAGCTTGACGCCGTCGCCGTAGCACAGCACCTCCGGGCCGCCGACGAGCGAGACGTTGTGAAAATGGATCACGTCGTACCGCCCTGGGGCCAGGATCTCGCGCAGGCGGCGGCGGTACGGCCCGGGGCTCCCGAGCTGGTGGGAGGCAAGCGTCGAAAGGAAGGGCAAGGGCGTGCACAGCGGTAGCCGGCACACCCCCGGCGTCTCGGCGAAGCCCTCGTGGGGGGTGGCGCTTGCAAGCCGGTAGGCGTCAACCGAATGCACAACGTCGACCGCGTGACCCCGCGCCGCAAGGGCACGCGCAAGCCGATGCACGAACACCCCGTCGCCACCGAAGTGGTACGGCGGGTAGAACGTCGTCACCAGGCAGAACCGCAGTGCAGCGCTCATCGTTTCGCGGCCGCCTCCTCGAGTACGTGCAGCATGGTGTCGGCGCCTTCGTCCCACGAGTACGCCTTGGCGCGGGCAAGCCCACGCAGGCGGAGGTCCGCGCGAAGCGCGGGCTCGCGCAGCAGTCTACCGATGCAGTCCGCGATCGCGTCGTCCGAGTCGGGATCGAACAGCAGCCCCGCACCGCCGAGGACCTCCGGGAGCGAGTTGCGATCGCTCGCAGCGACCGGAAGTCCGCACGCCATCGCCTCGACGACGGGAAGCCCAAACCCTTCGCCCTTGGAGGGGAGCACGAGCATCGTCGCGGCGTTATAGAGGACGACGAGGTGCTCGTCCGGGACGAAGCCGGTAAACGTGACACGATCGCCGAGCCCGAGCGCGCGCACCTGCCTGGTCAGCTCGTTGTAGCACCCCAGGAAACTGTCGCCGTGGTAGTCGCCGACGAGTACTAGGTGCCAAGGACCCGGCTCCTGCCGCCGCACGATCGCAGCGGCGCGCAGCAGCGCCTCGAGATTCTTGTGCGGGCTGATGCCGCCGACGTAGAGGACGAGTGGAGCGGCGGGCGGGAGGCCATAGCGCGCATGCACTGGCGCGAGCGCCGGGTCGGCGGGCCGTGGCCGGAAGATCGCGTTCGGACCCTCGCTTACGACGGTGATCGCTGATTCCGCGAGCCCGTACGCCGCCGCGATCTGCCGCCGCGCGTCGTTCGAGACCGTCACCAGCCGGTCGGCGCGATGCAGAGCAAGGCGGGTCTTGAGTCGCCAGAACAATCGTGCGCGCAAGGTCGGGAACAGCAGTTCGGGGTGGTTTCGGCTCGTCGCGTCATGCAGCGTAACGACGGCGGGGGTGCGGCCGAATAACGGGACAAAGGTATATTCCGTCGGGAACAGGAAGGCATCGAAGCGCGCGCCCGAGGCCGCGCGGCTGATCCGCCAGATATCCTGGAGAGTCCGCGAACCGTCTGCCGCGGCCGCCTTCGTCGGCTGTACCGCGGTCTCGACGATGAGCGTCTCGGCGCCTTCGGGAAAGGCGCACTCGCGCGCGGTGTGGCTGTCCACCAGCAGGACGAAGTGGTGCTCCGGGTGCCGGTGCACCATCGTTGAGACGAGTTCGCGCGTAAACCGTCCGTAACCCCGGCGGTTCGCCCAAGTGCACGCCTCGATGCCGATGCGCATCAGCGCTCCCGTCCGCCGACAAAGTATCCTGTCGCCTCGCCCCAGCCCCACGCGCCGAGGACGAGCGCAAGGAACGGGAGGGCGCGGACCAGCGGACCGAGCCGCGCCAGGCGCCGCGATGCGACCCCGCGCACGAGCCGCAGGAAAAGTACCGCTGGCACCAGCGGGGACGCGAGTGCCCAAACCAGCCGCATCGTGCGCGAGCACCGCGAGGCGCGGTAGCGCGCGAAGTGTCGTCCGCCGTCGCGCAGGTGACCCATGGCGTAACCCAGCGACATCGGAAGGAAGCTTTCCACGACCGCGTCCGGGGCGAGGTGGAGCGCGTGCCCCTTCGCGCGGAGCGCATCGTTGATCTCGTTCTCCTGGAATGTGTCCTCCCATACCTCGCGGCAGGAGTGCAGCAGCTCATGGTCGTACGCGATGTTGAGTCCGGAGAGACGCGGCGCGGGCCCCTTGCGCATGGGAGGCATGTAGGAACCATATTCGACGAAGTACAGCGCCCAGTCCATGGCACGCGACTGAAGTCCGTTTTCGACCGGGCCGCCGATGATTCTGTGGCCAGCGCGATGCGCTTCACGGAGCGCGGCGGCCCAACAGGCTTCCGCTGCCGCGTGGTCTTCCAAAAGCGCGACCAGTCGACCACACGCTGCATCCGCGCCTAGCGTCCGCAAGCGGAATACGGTTGCGCCCTTGGGCCCGCGCAAGAACCTTACCCGCGAATAACGCCGCTCCAACTCGCCGCCCGGCCGGTTCGTGGCGACGATCACCTCCGCGCCGTCCCATTGCGGCGCGAGACTGGATAGGCAGCGCGCCAGCGATTCGTCGCTTGACCAGGAGGCCACCACGATCGAGAGGTCCGGCGTTTCGGCCACGGTTACTCCACCCGCGCGAGGCTGTCGCCGGGGCCGGTCAGCGCGCCCATCGCCTCGCCCCACGCGTAGCTGGCCATGAACGCGAGGAGCAGCGGAAGAGCGGCGGCGAAACGGCTCATCTGCCCGCCTTTGCCCGCGAGAATTCGCGCCATGCGCCACAGCAGCAGCGGCGGGAGCAGCACGGTCGCGCCCGCGTAGGCGATCCGTTTCGCCCGTGACGCGCCTTCCAGCCTCATCCCCGCGAACGAGCGCGAATAGTGGTAGCGCTGCGACATGAAGTAGCCGAAAGGGAACACCTTCTTGTGCTCCACCTCGAGCCCCGGGTCGTTCACGAACTTCACGCCCAGTTCCCGCATTCGCGCGTGGAGAACGTGCTCCCACACCTCTTGCCCGAGCTCCGGCCCGAGCCGCCCGAGCATCTCGCGGTCATAGACGGCGCTGCTGCCTGCGATCGCCCCGACCTCGCCCGGGGCGATAGGGGGCATGAAACGCGCGTACTCGACAAAATAGACTGCCCAGTCGGTGAGCCGGTCGACGGCGCCGTTCTTCACCGGCCCGCCCATCGCCTCGCACCCCTCGACCGCAAGTCGCGCGATCGTGTCGAACCAGCGTGGGTTGACGTTGCAGTGGTCCTCGAGAATGGCGATCGTTTTGCCGCGCGCCTGTGCCATGCCCATGGCGCGGAGCTTCGGGATCGACGTGCCCTCCGGCGCGGCGAGCACGCGGATCTCCGGCTGCGGAAAGCGGCGCTTGAGATCCTGCCGCAGAGCCTCGCCGCAGCGGTCGACGACGAGCACCTCGTAGGGGTGTCCGCCCTGCTGACGCACGATGTGCTCGAGGCACTCGCCGAGTGACGGCATTCCGTTAACCGATGCGATGACGACCGATACGAGCGGTTTCTGACCTGTCATGATGCAGCGATCCTTCCCTGGTCGGCGACAGCGGGGATCGGCGAGAGATACCCCCAAGCCTCGCCGAGCGCCCACACCAGCACGAACACGAACAAGACTGGAAGGCAGTAGACGAACGGCGCGAGGTGGCGGCGGCTCCTTGCCACGCGCCCCGCGATTTTCGTCAGGAAGACCACTGGGATGAGCGGCGACAAAAGAAGACGGAGGAGCCGCACACCGGGTGCCTTCTCGCGGACGCGCGACGAGCCGAACTCCCGTCCGTGCAACAACCGTTGGCGGCAGAACGTGATGAACGGGTACGAGGCCCGCTGCGTGACGCGCATCGCGGGCACCCACGCGAGCGTGCGGCCCTCGGCAAGAATGAGCCGGTGATAATCGGGCTCCCAAAAGCCGCGCCCGATCACGGCCCAATGTCTCCGCAGCGCAGCTGCATCGTACGAGGCGTTATCTCCGGGGATGTCCCCCACTGTGCGCTCTCCGAGAAGATGGAATGTGTTGCTGTAGCGGAGGAAATAGGTTCCCCAGTCCTTTGCGCTTCCGCCTTGCGGCGCATCGATGGGTCCGCCGATCCCCGCGGCGTCGAGACGTGCATGCGCGGCGCGCACGACGCGCACCCAGTCGGGCGCTGGCTCGAAGTGCGCCGTCGTGATCGCCACCCGGCGTCCTTTAGCGAGCTCCATACCCCGCGACCAGAGCTCGGGAATGAGCAATGTTTCGGGGCAGGCAAGCCATCGCAGTCGTGGATCGGCCGGCAGAACGGCGGGCGGGTCGACACCCGCGGCGATGATCAACTCGCATGCTTCATCGAGTTGCCGCAGGAATCCCGCCAGGCACTGCGCGAGGCCTGCCTTGTCTTGCCAAACTGCGACAACTATGGAGAGGTCGATGCTCACAACGCACCCGCGATGAGCGCGTGATCAGCGCCGGTTACTTCAAGTCCCAAACCATCAATGATACTTTTCATCCCGAACGGAATTCTACAGTTTCGAAAAGACGCAGACCAGCGCAGGCGTGTCAGACGCGAGGTGCTGCACTGCCGGATTCAAGCAGTACACCGGGTATCGCCTGTTGAATAATATGCTCGCGGACAATCGCCGCGGCCAGCGTGGCCTGCGCTGAAATGGGGTTGTCGTCTGCACCCCTTGCCGCCGCGTAAAAACGGCCTATTAAGGTGCTCAGTCCAGGATAAGCCATCTCGCGGCGCAATGCGCGTCCCGCCAGATTGATTGCGGCGATAGCAAAAGTTTTACCGGCGAACAGGAAAGGCTGCGCGACTTTGTCCATGCGTGAAGGTTTTCCGTGCCGAACAATTGCATATCCATGAAAGAAATTCAGGTGGATGCTGCCACCGCTACACAAAATATCCAGATCGCAGCGCGTGGGACGCGCGTACATGCTGACGTAGAGGCTGACCGCAATTCCGCCCGTACTCCCCTGAACGTGCAACTCGCCATTGCGTCTGCTGTTCGCAGTCCAGCCTTGCGCCTGAAGGGAATTGCCCGGCCACAGTGTCTGAAGAATCGAAAAAGGGTGCGGCAGAATATCCCCGACGATATGGTCCAATGCGGCTCCGGTTCTTACCCCGCCGCCCGCCGAGCAGATCGTGAAATTCGCGTGCAATACATCGCCCAGGCCATTCAGCGCCTTCGCAGCACGCGCGACCCCGCTCTGAAACCCGAATTGATGCACCGGGCAAACATGAACGCCTTTCTCATGCGCCTTTTGCAGCAATACTTGAGTTTGCGCGGCGAAGTGCGTCAACGGTTTTTCGACCAACGCGTGCGCCCCTGCTTCGATCACCTGTAGCGTCAACGGCAAGTGGCTGGGCACGGGGGTGCAAATATGCACGACGTGCGGCCGCACCGCTTCGAGCATGGCGCCTATTTCAGTGAAGACAGCGGCTCGTTCTGTGCCTTGCGCCAGGGACAATGCGGCATCCGGTGCGCAATCGACAATGGCCGCGACTTCCGCGCCGAGGCGTTGCGCGGCATAGGCATGCCAACGCCCCATCAGGCCCGCGCCCACCACGGCTACCCGGATCGAAGAATTATCCGGTACAAGCATCATGCGGCTGGATTCGACAAGTATCGGTGCAGTCAGCTCGGTGTCGAAGGCTTGGATTGGTCGGCTGGAAGACTGGTAAGCATTCGGCATGCCGGCACCACTTCGGATGCGGGCAGGACGAACTCAATCAACAACGAGCCGTTTGCTTCGCGCGGATTTTGGCTGATCTCCGGAGGACGATTCCGCATCCGTAAAATGATCGCGCTGGATCGCATCGCCCTGCTTTATCTCCTGGTATTCCGGTTCCGTATTCACGGCGAGGTGGTCGACGTCATAACCCAGCAGTTTGCGGCCAAGCAGCAGCCCCATCTCAATCGAGTGGTCCGCGTTGTTGTAGCGGAAAGTGCCGCCGCGCCCGACAATGTGCAGCCCCTCGAAATCGTGCAGAAATGCCTTGATAGTGTCGATCTTTCTGGCGTATTCAAGATCGTAGACCGGATAAGCGTGTGTCGTGCGTACCACCGCAGCGTCCTCGAAATCCTCATCGCGGACGAATCTCAGTTTATCCACCAGATCTCTCAGGCACCGCCGCACAATTTGCTCATCGGTCATTTGCCAAACGGAATCGCCCCGCGTGCAAAAACATTCCAGAACCACGGAGGTATGCTCGTCGTCAGGCACCATTGCGGCGCTCCAGTTTTTCGGCTCGTGCAGCCTTCCGAACAACACGTCCTCGTCCTGCACGTACAGCCAAGTATCGGGCGAGACTTGCTTGCGCTTGAAGATAACATTAACGGTAACCAGGTCGCGGAATACCAGGCCGCGCGCCGCATCTGCCACGTCCTTACCGCAAGCCGGGGTCAGCATTTGCACCAGCAGCCCGAGCGGAAGGGTGGACAGAACCGCGTTCGCACGCACGCTACGCTCCGCGCCATCCTGCTGGTAAAACACTTCAATATCATTGGGGCCATGGTAAATGAGCCTGGTCACTCCCGCGCCGAGCAGCACCACATTGCCGTGGCCTTGTATGTCTTCAGCCATGCGTTCCGGAATGCGCACGTAACCATCGCGTGGATACATGAAATTGTCGATCAGGCTGGTTACCTCTTTTTTGTTGCCCAGCAGCGCCTCCCGCACCAGCGTCCAGATCGACAGGCCTTTGCTGCGCTGGGATACCCAATCCGCCGAAAGCTCTTTACAGGGACGCCCCCAGACCTTTTCGCTGTAGTGGCGGAAAAACATGTCATACAGCTTGCTGCCAAACTGCGCGACGTACGCTTCCTTCATGTTGGCCGGCGGCTTGGTGGTGATCGCTTGCACGAGAGCGGCCCACATAAATGCAAGGCCTGCGTGCAGTATCGTGAATGGTCCGGTTTTCTTCAGGATGTCGGAAAAACGGATCGGGTAGAAGAAGTATTTGCCGCCATAGTAGATGCGGCTGACGCGGTCCACCATGACGATCTCGCCGCTCATCAGGCGACGGAACCAGGTGTTAAGATCCTCGTTCTTGGTAAACCAACGATGCCCGCCCAGATCGAACTTGTATCCCTTGTATTTTACGGTACGGCACAAGCCGCCGACATAATTGTTCCGTTCCAACACGGTCACTTTTGCGCCGTTGATGCTCAATTCATGACCCGCAGCCAGCCCGGCCGGCCCAGCCCCTAGTATTACTACATGGCCCGGGTTTTTCATGGTGTCGCACCTTTTTGCCGCAAGGTGACAACGCGGTTATAAACCACGCCCAGCAGCAGACAGAACAGGTAGACGATGACAAAAATCTCCAATGCACCAAGGAGGCTTCCCGAAAAGCTGACCGAGTACCCAGGAAGATAGTGGGACAATAGCTGCGCATGAATGCTTTCATCCGCGGTACCGCGAATGACTAGCCAATTCGTCGTGATCAGCACCCCCAGCGCAGCGATGCCGCCCAGCGCGAGGCCGAGGGAATGGCCATATATCTTCAGGATCACATATTCAAGATCATGCGCGGATTTATCGCCGGCGAAATAATCAGCCACCTGCTTTCGTATGCTGAGCGCGTAGATACGGTAAATCACCGCGCCTGAAACCGCCCCGATCAAGCCGCCCCACAGAAATCCAACCCACGCGCCTCCGGCGCTGACTCTGTAGCCCGGTAGAAATACCCCCAGCAGGTTCAAATAATGGCCGGGGTTGGGCAACCCTCGATATAGCGAAAGATACGTCCCGCACAACAAGGTCAGGGCGCCCATGAGGCCGCACGCGCCTGCAAACAGCAACGTATTCCACTTGACCGTTGCGTGTAGAAGAGTTTCATCTATTTGAGTGGACGCGCTTTCACCCATTTTTCGTGTCTTCAATTTTTCGTGCAACCGTTACGGGACAACCGAATCGGCATTCCCGGTTCAATCGGCCATCAAACGCCACCAGTGGGCGCGGACGACGACCAAGATGATGTAAAGGTAGTGCGTAAGATTCCAAAAGACAGCCCAAATAAATCCGATCAGGGCGCCGATGATCGAGGCGTAAACCGCACCGATCACGCTGCCAGCCCAACTGACGCTATATCCCGGCAGATAGATACCGAGGAGACCCAAATGAGTCCCGATATGCATGCCTGGAGGCGCGCCTTTGATAAGCAGCGTAACTGTCAATAGAAAAAGCCCCATGGCACAGACGGTCCCCATCGCCACCGCCAGCGCCACCACATCCATCCTGGCAAAAGCAGCCATCAGCACAGCCTTATCGGCATTCATCAGTTTCTGCACAGCCATATCCTCAAGAATTGAGACAGAAAGACGCCTTTTGCTCGCAATTTCAATCAAAGAAACGATAGCCTTAGGCCTGAAACAGGCGCTATTTCTTGTGCGCCGCCATTTGACAAAGGAATATTGATCCCATGGTACCTTAACCCATTGTCACTCTACCGATTATGTAATGGCCACACAACGCGTCCAATGGCAGGGCTAAAAACCGACAATATTATGCTGCCGATCGCAAGGGTGAGCCGTCAGAATGGCTGTTCCGTTTTTGGGTTCAGATGGGAGATGAATTGAGGCATACTTTTGCAGATTCGAGACCACTGCGATGGAAATCAGAAGGGACCAGGCGATGCGGAGCGCGATAAACAAGGGCATTCTTGTAACCGGTGGCGCCGGATTCATCGGATCGCATCTTTGCCGGAAGCTTCTCGAGCGGGGGCACGACGTGCTTTGCGTGGATAACTTGTTCACCGGCAGCAAAGACAATATCCGCGACCTGCTGGCACACCCGAACTTCGAGTTCATGCGCCACGACATCACGTTTCCGCTCTTCGTCGAGGTCGACGAAATCTACAATCTCGCCTGCCCGGCTTCGCCGGTGCATTACCAGTTCGATCCAGTCCAGACTACCAAGACCTCGGTGCATGGTGCTATCAACATGCTCGGACTCGCGAAGCGTGTCAAGGCAAGAATTCTGCAGGCCTCCACCAGCGAGGTCTACGGCGACCCGGATGTTCATCCGCAGCCGGAAGGCTACTGGGGACGGGTCAATCCGATCGGTCCGCGGGCTTGCTACGACGAGGGCAAGCGCTGCGCGGAAACACTGTTCTTCGATTATTACCGGCAGTTCAAATTGCCGATCCGCGTCGTCCGGATTTTCAATACGTACGGCCCGAACATGCATCCGAACGACGGCCGGGTTGTATCGAATTTCATCGTTCAGGCACTGCGCGGCGAGGACATCACTGTGTATGGGGATGGCGGCCAGACGCGCAGCTTTCAGTACGTCGATGACCTCGTAAGCGGCTTGCTTCTCATGATGACCAACGACCAGGATTTCGCCGGACCGATCAATCTCGGCAATCCGCGCGAGTTCACGATCCTGGAACTGGCCGAACGCGTGCTGAAGCTCGTTCCGGAAAGCAGAAGTCGCATCGTTTTCAGAGAACTGCCAGCCGACGACCCGAGGCAGAGGAAACCCGACATCACGCTGGCGCGGAAAATACTGGATTGGAATCCGGTGACGGAACTCGAGGAAGGTCTGCACCGCACGATCGCTTACTTCCGTGCGCTGATGACCGACCCGGCACGATGAGCGGGTAGACGTGCTTCGGGCGCCCGGGCCGGCACATGCCCGAACTGCTATAGCGGGAATCGGCCGCTCAGTGTTCTCGCGCAGCGTGACGCAGGTGGGTTGGCGTCCCGCCTGGCCCGGATTACCGGGGCAATCTTCATGAAGTTCGGGCGCGCGCCCACTACGCAGAGCATGGGTGCACCCGCGAACCGGGATGGCATCAACCTCCCCCTCCCCGGTTGATCCGCAGATCCGCGGGCGCGAATTCCTGCTGCAGCTCGTTGATCACTTCGGCCACGTCCTTGCCGGTAAACGCGTGTTTCTCGTCCAGGCGGCCCATTAGCAGCAGGCGGTCGCACAG